>CALEYM010000116.1 GCA_937926185.1 uncultured Bacteroidota bacterium
CCTGAGCATAGGCCCGTTGTGCCGCCTGAATCCGCGGTTTCTGCCGCTGCTGTACAACCGCCGTCACCTGGGCGTCACGATGTTTCTCCTGGCGCTGACGCACGGGATATTCAATCTCGTGCAGTTTCATGCCCTGGGCAATGCCGATCCATTGGTATCGCTGCTCGGCTCCAATACGCAATATGGTTCCCTCGCCCGCTTTCCCTTTCAGGCCCCGGGTTTTTTCGCCCTGATCATACTATTCCTGATGGCCGCCACGAGCCACGATTTCTGGCTGAAAAACCTGACGCCGCCGGTCTGGAAAGCCCTGCATATCGGTGTGTACGGCGCATATACCATGCTGGTCATGCACGTAATGCTCGGCGTGATCCAACTGGAAAAATCGCCCGTTTTGATCGGTCTGACCGGTCTCGGGATGTTTACCCTCATCGGCCTGCACGTCACCGCTGCCTGGAAACAGGCAAAAAAAGAGGCCGTCGCCGCGGCGACAAAACAACAGCCCCCGGAAACGCGGCAGGAAGACGCCCTGCGCGGTTTCGTCTATGCCTGCGAGGTGGCCGAGATACCCGACAACCGGGCCAAACTGCTGATCATCGACGGCGAAAACATCGCCCTGTTCAAATATGACGGGAAACTCTCGGCAGTGCACAACCTGTGCAAACACCAGAACGGGCCGCTCAGCGAAGGGAAAGTCATCGACGGCTGCATCACCTGTCCGTGGCACGGCTACCAGTATTTGCCGGGGAACGGGCAATCGCCGCCGCCTTTTGAAGAAAAGGTTTGTACCTACGACGTGCAGGTGCACGGCAGCAGCGTTTTTGTAAACCCCAAACCTTACCCGGAAGGCACAGCCCGTCCTCCGGCGCTAATCGTTTGACTTCTAAACCCTCTAAACCCCCTCTCAACTATCTAAACCCTCTAAACCCCCTCTAAACCCTCTAAACTATGTTACCAGATACAGAATTCTACATCGGTTGGCAAAAAGAAGCGCCCCCGGCGTTCGCGCATACAGTGCGGCGGTATATCCTCGCCATAGGCATAATCATGCCCTTGCTGGCGTTTTTGATCGTCCGGTATCAATCCGGCTTTTCCAGCGCCACATTTGAGTTTGGAACGACCACCGAACTGAGCGGGACCTTCCTCCGCGACCCGTTCCCATTCCTGCGCATCGCCAACGGCACGGACGTTCAGGGCAATCCGGTTTTTCAAAATATCCTCCTGGTAGCGCCCGGCAAATTCGGTTTCGACCATATCGAAGGCGCCCCGGCTTTAAAAAACGGCCAGGCCGTCAAACTCGCCGGATTTCTGGTGTATCACGACGGAAAAACAGCCCTGGAAGTGCACAGGCTGGAAAACAGTACGACGGATACCGCCACGCCGGAAAATGAAAATCACCCGCTCGGCGCCGTTACCCTGCGCGGCGAGATCACCGACCCCAAGTGTATGCTCGGCGTGATGAAACCCGGCACAGGCAAGCCGCACCGCGACTGCGCCGCGCGCTGCATCGCCGGCGGTATCCCGCCCGTGCTGAAAGTGGCCAATGCCGCCGGAGAAACGGAATACTATCTGTTGGCCGGGCCTCACGGCGAAATGCTGAATGATTGTTTGCTCGATTTTATAGCCGACGGCATTCAGGTCAGCGGCCGGCTCGAACAACAGGGCGACTGGCTCGTTTTGTATGCCGATCCGGCCTCGCTCCGGCGGTTTAACAAAGGCGCCCTGGGCGCCGGGCCAATGTGCAATTAAATCAGACCTACATCCTTCTGCTGAATATGAGAACCTTGCGCTTCCACCTACAGGCCCTTCCACCGGGTTCTCCGCCCGGCGAGCCGGTATTCCTGTCGGGCAATTTCAATGAATGGCAGCCTGCCGATCCGCGTTTCTGTTTTGAACAGGAAAAAGACGGCAGCTGGAAACTGGAATTTCAAAGCGACCTGAACCTGCTCGAATTTAAAGTCACCCGCGGCAGCTGGTCGGCAGCCGAAGGCGATGGGCAGGGCAACGAACGCCCCAACCGCCGGTACAAAGCCGGATTCCCGGTAAACGAATTATGGCTCCGCGTCGAATCCTGGACGGATATGCGGGACGTGGCCGGCGGGAAAAGCCTGCCGGAAAATGTGATCCTCCTGCATCCGGCATTTTTTTCGCCCCAATTAGGCCGCGTCCGGCGCATCTGGGCCTGCCTGCCGCCCGATTACCGGACGGCAACCGACCAGCGGTACCCGGTCGTGTATATGCTGGACGGTCAAAACCTGTTCGACAACCCCGACGCCGTTTTCGGCTCCTGGGGCATCGATCAGGCCCTCAACCGCCTTTTCCTCCTGCATAAGGACGATGACCCCCGAACCGCCGATCATGTGCACCAACCCATTTTTATCGCCGTTGAAAACAGCGGCGAGCACCGCATTTCTGAATATTCGCCGTGGATAAACCCCGAATACGGCGGCGGCGAGGGCGACGCCTATCTCGATTTCGTTTGCGAGACCCTCAAACCTTTTGTCGACGAACGCCTGCGCACCCTGTCCGACCGCGAACACAGCGGTATCATGGGCAGCAGCCTGGGCGGACTCATGGCGCTGTACGCCGCCATAGAACGCCCCGATGTGTTCAGTATGAGCGGCGTTTTTTCCCCATCGCTGTGGTTTTCCGGGGAAATCATCCCTTTTGTACAAAAGCACCAACCGATAAAACCGGTCAGAATACTGTTGATGGCCGGTCAGCAGGAAAGCAAAACCATGACGAACGACCTGCTCGACCTGTACGAAACCCTGCTCGAAGCCGGGCACGACGACCAAAACCTGCACTACGATCTGCACACCGACGGCGTGCACGCCGAGTGGTTCTGGGCGCGCGAATTCGAGCACGCCCTGCGCTGGTTGTTCGGCGATACACCGGGCCATATCCACGGCTTTTCGAACGAGATGATCCATTTTTCAGTCGACACCAAAAACAAAGACCTGATCATCCGGCTCGACCGCAAACTCCGGGAACCTGTGCTGGAAATCATCGACTATTGTTGTGACCGGCAGTTCCGCCATCCGCTGCATGGCGCGGAAAACCGGATTCCCTATTCCGATTGGGAAACCTGCCTGTATTCCATCCGTTTGCGCGCCGGCGACGACCTGCTGTTTTCCCGGCGCGTACATCTCAATGAATTAAAACCCTATCAACCCAAACACCACAAACCGTTGTCTGCCAAAACCTCACCTCAAGCCGTCAAGGTATGAACAAAGAAATCTGGTATTTTGAGGAAGTGGATTTGTACGAGATCCTTTGTCCGTACAAATACAACGACCACCTGAAGTCGCATCCGCTCAATTGCTATAACAAACAGGACTTCTTGTTCATGGAAGGCGACCTGGTGCGGGATCTTTACCTGGTAGCAGAGGGCAGGGTAAAAGTCGGGTATTACGACAACGAGGGCAACGAACAGGTGCTGGCCTTTCTGGGCCGGGGGGAGATACTGGGCGAAAAAGCCATTTTCGGAGAAAACCGCCACCGGGAGTTTGCCCAGGCCGTCGTGGATCGCACCATGATCTGCAAATTGCACGTGGACAAAGCCCGCGAACTCGTGCGCGACTACGTTCCCTTTTCGCTCACTATCACCAAACGTTTCGGCGAACGCATGCAGCGCCTTGAACGCCGCCTGCAGATACTCCTGTTCAAAGACGCCCGCCAACGCCTCGTGGAATTCCTCAAAGACCTGTGCCGCGATATCGGCACACCCTACCGCACGGGCACCCGTATCCTGCTGGACATCACCCAGAGCGACATTGCCGCGCTCATCGGCTCCTCGCGCAAAACCGTATCCCTGTTGTTTACCGACCTGGAAGAAGCGGGCCTGGTGAAGTTTTACGGCAGGAAGGAGATTTATGTGCCGAACGTAGAGGCGCTGGTGTGAAAGAAATTCTTCGAATGTTACCCACGTAAACTTAGACGAATCTGGTCTCCCCCACCTTTGTTCCAACAAACGAAAACAGTTTTTTGGAACCATGGAAAAATTCGATATCATCATCATCGGAACGGGGGCGGGCGGCGGCACACTGGCCTGGAAACTCGCCCCTTCCGGCAAACGTATCCTCATTCTCGAACGCGGCGATTTTTTGCCCAAAGAAAAAGAAAACTGGGAGCCGCTGGCCGTCGCAAAGGGCCGGTATAAGACGCCGGAAATGTGGCAAGACGCGGCCGGAAACCCATTCTCTCCTTATCAGCACTACTGGGTGGGCGGCAACACCAAAATGTACGGCGGCGCCCTGCTCCGCCTGC
The DNA here is from genome assembly GCA_937926185.1 of uncultured Bacteroidota bacterium. Classification (GTDB taxonomy): domain Bacteria; phylum Bacteroidota; class Bacteroidia; order Chitinophagales; family Saprospiraceae; genus M3007. The sequence continues at coordinate 4,267 of CALEYM010000116.1, forward strand.
GCGAGAGCGACTTCGATGCCGTAGAACATTGGGACGGCATCTCGCCGGAATGGCCCCTGAAATACCGCGATTTCGCCCCCTGGTACGATCAGGCCGAGGCGCTCTACGCCGTACACGGCGCCCGGGGTATCGATCCCACCGAGCCGCCCGCCTCCAACGGTTACCCCTACCCTGCCCTGCCCTACGAACCGCGCATGGCCGAAGTAAGCGCCGCCCTGAAAAAACAGGGCCTGAATCCGGCCCCCATTCCCTTGGCCATCCGCCTGCCGCAGGATCACAACGGCCGTCAAAGCGACCGCCTGCATATCGAACTGTACGACGGCTATCCCGACCCCACCGGCGCCAAGGCCGACAGCCATGTAGTGGGTATTCAGGGCGCGCTGCAGTATCCCAATGTCGCCCTGTTGCGCAGCCGCAAAGCCCTGAAAATCAATACCGATGCCAGCGGGCGCCGGGCGGTGAGCGTCACCGTGGCCCACGAGGGCATGGCCGAAACCTACCAGGCCGACGTTATCGTGGTATCCTGCGGCGCGATCAACTCGGCAGCCCTGTTGCTCCGTTCGGCCAATGAAAAACACCCCAACGGCTTGGCTAACAGCAGTGGCCAGCTGGGCCGCAACCTGATGATCCACAACAACGGCGTCGTGCTGGCCTACTCGGCCAAGCCTAACCCGTCGACCTTCCAGAAAGCCATCCTGATCCCCGATTTCTACCACGGCGCCGACGACAGTCCTTACCCCCTGGGCGCCATCCAGAACATGGGCAAAGCCGACCCACTGTTGCTGGCCGACGCCGTGGGCGACGACCTGGGCAAAGACGGCAAAGACGCCGCACATTTCGCCGGCCATATCGTCGACTTCTTCATCACGGCCGAAGACCTGCCGCGGGCGGAAAACCGTGTGCTGGTGGATGCCAACGGCAATATTCAGTTGCAATACACCCAAAACAACCTGGAAGCCTACCGCCGGCTGCGTGAAAAGCTCATCCGGGCCATGGATGGCGTAGCGGAAATGGACGGCGTGGGCGGCAGCACCAGGTACTACGGCTTCAAACTGGGTATCGGCGGGGTGAGCCATCAAAACGGCACCTGCCGTTTCGGCGACGACCCCGCAACCTCGGTGCTCGACCGCAACTGCAAAGCCCACGATCTCGACAATCTGTACGTGGTGGACACCAGTTTTTTTCCCTCCTCCGGGGCCGTGAACCCATCACTAACCGCCATGGCCAATGCGTTGCGGGTGGGAGAGATTCTTGCCGACGGCCGGGGGTTGCGTTGAAAGTCGTAACGCCCGGCAGCCGCTGAAAAGCAAAGAAATATTATTCGTTTTTCGTATAGACTGGGGTTGTGCAAAAAGTCGATGCACCGGAATTAGTTGATAACTTGGCCAAATATTATTCGATTCTCAGTCTAAAACACGCAGTTATGAAAATGAAAAAACACGCTTTATTCTTTTGGCAAATTACGCTTGTCATCCTGCCCCTGACCGGCGCTCCAGTTTGGGCATTTGCCCAAAAAGCAACCGCTGTCACCGGCGTCAGCATCACCGTGGAAAACCTCGACCGGGAAGTATATTTTTTTACCAAAGTGCTTGATTTTCAAAAAATTAAACAAGAAAATCTGAGCGGTGAAAACATTGCCCGATTATACGGTTTGCCGGAAAAAGAAGCATCGGTTCAGGTAGCGACTTTACAATTGGGCGACGAACAGATCCGCCTGCTCGACTTCGACTACCGGACCGATTCAACAAGCTCAACCATTTCAACTACTTCCACCCCTTCCATCCATTTCAACCACCAAACCCGCGGCAACGACCTGTGGTTTCAGCACCTTGCCATCGTGGTCAGCGACATGGATTCGGCCTACCGGCGCCTGCTCGATGCCGGCGTGACGCACGTCAGCACCGCCCCTCAAACCCTGCCCGGTTACCTGCCCAACGCCGCCGGCATCAAAGCGTTCTATTTCCGCGACCCCGAAGGACACAACCTGGAACTCATCTGGTTCCCGCCCGGCAAAGGCAACCCCAAATGGCAACCTTCTAACCAGAAACCCTCTAACCAGAAACCCTTGTTCCAAGGTATCGACCATACCGCCATCTCCATTTCCGACACGAAACAAAGCATGGTTTTCTACCGCGATCTGCTCGGCCTGACCCACGCCGGCCATTCGGAAAACTACGGCCCCGAACAGGAACACCTCAACCAGGTGTTCGGCGCCCGGCTCGACATCAACGGCCTGCATGCCGCCGAAGGTTTCGGGGTGGAATTCCTGCGATACATTGCACCGCCGGGCGGCCGCCGGTATCCTGCCGGCAGCCAACCCACCGATCTTTGGCACTACCAGACGGAATTCGACGTTGACCACCTGGACCATCTGTTGCAAAAACTTGAAAAAGAAGGTTATGTAAAAATTTCCACCACAACGCCTGCCATTGGCGGAAAGACTTCGGTGTTGCTCCGCGATCCGGACGGACATGCGGTGTTGCTTTCCGGGGAATTGCGGTAGTACTCCGATTGAATATCGAACAGCGAATGTCGAAGTCCTTGAATATCGAACAGCGAATGTCGATATTCAAGGACTTTGACATTCGCTGTTCGATATTCGACATTCAAGGGGTACTTTTGGGGCGATAAAGACATCCTTCACGAAATGCTGCAACCAAGATGAAAATCCTCGTCCCGACACGCGATGAGCTCTCTCCCGAGCTGGCCCCTTATTTTGACAAACTGGAAGAAGGTTTCGGTTTTGTGCCGAAGATCGGGCTCATGCTCGGTTATTCGCCTAACGCCTTCGACGCTTATCTCAACCTCGTGGCCAGCCACGCGCGCGGGACTTCATTTACAGAAATTGAACGGGAAGTAATACTCCTGGCCGTTTCCGAATTGCACGGCAGTCCATACTGCCTTTCCGCGCACACGTCTTATGCCATTTCCTACGGCCTGAGTGAGGAGGAAACCGTAGAAGCCCGCGCCACCACCATCGACGATCCCAAACTGTGTTTTCTCGCCCGCTTCGGCCGCGCCATTGCCGAAACCCGCGGCAGGGTGCCCCGTGAAATGATGGATGATTTCGAAGAATGGGGCTTCGGGCCGCGCGCACTGATGGACGCGGTGGCGCTCGTCATGGAAGCCACCTTCTCCAACTATGTGGCCTTGTTGACTAAAGTACCGCTTGACTTTCCGAAGGTAAAACCGGTCGACTAAGCATGGGTCATCTCATGGCTAAATTTTCTGCAATGTTACCTGCGTAACCATGCGCCGCCCGCGGCGCTCCGACCTTTGTGCCATCAATTGAAAAACACTTTTCACCAAACACAAAGGAATCGGAACCATGAAAAAATTGATGCTCCCGGCCTTACTGGCCATTATTGTTTTTACCGCCGGCGCACAGGACGCCACACCCAACCTCGGCAAGGTAGTCGACGGTTACCTCGTCAATGTCGATGAGCGGGGCGTGATCCTGCAGGGCCACGATCCGGTAAGTTTCCGCAACGGCGGCGACATGCCCGGCGACCCGAAATTTCAAACCAAATACCGCGGCGCCATCTACTACTTCGCCTCTGCCGAAAACAAGGCCAAATTCGACGCCAATCCCGCGGCATACGCACCCGAATACGGCGGCTACTGCGCCTACGGCGTATCCGTCGGACACCTCGCCCCGATCGAACTGTGGACCTTCGACACCACGTACCAGAACCGCAACATTTTCCAGCACAACCAGAAAGCCGTCAACGGCTGGAAAAAAGACGTGCCCGGCAATGATGCGCTGGCGAAAAAAGAATGGGCCAGGTTTCTGGAAAAGTATGTCGGCGCCATGCCCCATTCTCCCTCTTCGGGTGCTGCGCCGGCTACATCGGGCATGCCGGGCCACAACATGGGCATTGCCCAAACCGCGACCCTGACCCTCGACGGCGCCCAGGCTGTACTGAATGCCGCCGTGGCCTACGCCAAAGCCAACCAGTCGCCCGGCGGCAGTATCGCCGTCGTCGACGCCGGCGGGCACCTGCTCCTGTTCGGGCGCCTCGACGGCTCTTTCCCGGCTTCGGCATCCGTGGCCATCGAAAAAGCCCGCACGGCCGCTCTGTTCCGATTTGAAAGTAAAAAACTCGAAGACTCGATCAACGGCGGCCGCAACGCGCTCATCACCGTGGGCTACACCTTCCTGCAGGGCGGCGTACCGGTTGTGTTCAACGGGCAGGTCGTGGGCGCCATCGGCGTCAGCGGCGCCAAATCGGCTGATCAGGACCGGGAAATCGCGCTGGCCGGGGCGGAAGGGCTCCATTTCTAATAAGCCTTGGTTGGAGGTGTCATCGCGACGCAGGAGCGGTGACATCTCCAACCAAGGCTGGTGAACTGCTCCGGGATGTCGCCAGCCTCATGCTTCGGCTGATGACACCTCTTCGCTGGCCAACCACGCAAATCATCCCTTAACGTATTATATTCCAACAATTTATGAAAAAAACGATCGCTCTGATCATCACCTGTTTAACCTTTCTTTCCTCCCTCCTTTCCCAGGAGCACCGCGAACTCGCCATCGGCCAACCCGACGCCATCGCCGACCTGCGCACCCGCGAAGGCGCGGCGGTTCTGAAGGCCGTGTGGAAATTCCGGGAGGCGCAGATCGTGGAAACGGACTTCCGGGCGCCCGGCGCCGGTGCAAACGATCCCCTGCCGTTATATCCGACCGGCAAAAAGATCAAAACCCACACGCTCGAGCCCAAGGCCGGCGCCGCCGGTTTCGACGACTCCGGCTGGCCCACCGCCGACCCCACGCAAATGGAGACCCGCTTCGGCAGCGGCCTGCTGTCGTTCGTATGGTTTCGGCTAAACGTGACCATTCCTGAAAAACTCGGCGATTTCGACCCAACGGGCGCCACGGTCGTCTTCGACCTGGTGGCCGACGATTACGCCGAAATATGGGTGAACGGCAAACTGAACAAAACCTTCGGACAATCGGGCGGCGGCGTCATCAGTGGCTGGAATGCCCGCAACCGGGTGTTCCTGAGCGGCGATGCCCGCCCGGGACAACAGTTCCAGCTGGCCATCCTGTGCGCCAACGCGCCGTTTGCCGATTTGCCGGAAAACTACATCTGGCTACGCTCTGCCACGCTGGATTTTTATAAAACATACCCGAAAAACGCCGCCTGGCAAAACCTGGGCGCCCGTGTACAGATCGAGCCGGTTTTCGAAAAGGTCATTTCGCCCGCCGAAAAAGTAGAAAAACTGGCCGATGGTTTTCAGTTCACCGAGGGCCCGGTATGGCATCCCGACGGTTTCCTGTTGTTCAGCGACCCGAATACCAACGTCATTTACCGCTATGAACCGCTGTCGCAAAATGTGTCCGTGTATATCGACAAATCGGGTTACACCGGTTTCAACATCGGCGAATACCACCAGCCGGGCTCCAACGGCCTGGCTATCGACGCGGAAGGCCGCCTGCTGGTGTGCCAGCACGGCAACCGCCGCGTGGTGCGCCACGAGAAAAAAGGCCCGGTGACAGTACTGGCCGATAACTGGGAAGGCCGGAAACTGAACAGCCCCAACGACCTGACGCTGAAATCGGACGGTACCGTGTATTTCACCGACCCGCCCTACGGCCTGCCCCGCAACTATGCCGACCCGCGCAAGGAAACGCCGCACAGCGGGGTCTATCGCATAAAAGACGGCAAAACCGAACTGCTCAGTACCGATCTCGGCGGGCCCAACGGCATCGCCTTCAGCCCCGACGAGCGCTACCTGTACGTGGCCAACTGGGATATCCGCGACATCCACCACACCAAGACCCTATGGCGTTATGAACTGGCGCCCGACGGCACGCTGCGCAACGGCAAGGTATTTTTCGATTTCAATTTTACCGACGACGACGAAGCCCTCGACGGGATCAAGGTCGACCGGGCCGGTAATCTCTTCGTCAGCGCCCCCGGCGGCCTGTGGGTGCTATCTCCCGAAGGCAAATATCTCGGCAAGATCATTTGCCCCGAACGCCCCGCCAACATGGCCTGGGGCGACGCCGACGGCAAAACCCTGTACCTGACCGCGCATACGGGTTTGTATAAAATCCGCACCGTAAACGGCGGCAAGATAGCCGGCCGGCAGCTGCGCTAACCGTTCACCTTCCATCTATTTTTTCACGTTTAAAACATACAATCTTCGTTTT
>CALEYM010000117.1 GCA_937926185.1 uncultured Bacteroidota bacterium
AATTCCAGTTTTTGCTTTGCCATTTTATTTTATGTTTATGAGGTTTATGAGGGTTTATGAGGGGTTTATGAGATAAACCCTCATAAACCTTATAAACTTTATAAACCTTTTAAAAACCTATCCTTCAAAATCGTACCGCGTGACCGCTTTGCAAATAATAGGCAGTTTTTGAGCGGCCAGTCTTAACGATTCATACGCCAGTTCCTGACTGACGCCTTCTATCTCGAACAGTACGCGACCGGGTTGCACCTGGCAAACGTAGTGGTCGACGGCGCCTTTACCCTTACCCATCCGCACTTCGGCAGGCTTGGAGGTGAGGGGTTTATCCGGAAAAATACGGATCCACACTTTCCCCTCCCTTTTCATATTACGGGTGAGGGCCACACGGGCCGATTCAATTTGCCGGCTGGTAATCCGGGAGAATTCCATGGCTTTCAGGGCAAATGTGCCGAAAGAGATGGAACTACCTTTATATGCCAGACCTTCGTTGCGGCCCTTGTGTTGCTTCCTGTATTTCTGACGTTTAGGCTGAAGCATTGTATTAGTAATTTAAAATACTGTCAATCAATGTTTTATAATTAAAAATCGCTCCTTTTCCCGAAAACGGCTGCAAAGTTACGACGAGGCGTTCGATTTTCAAAATGATAAAAACCGGGATAGCCTCTAAATACCCGGCGATTACCGGCGTCCGCCGCCACCGCCACCGCGATTACCGCCACCGCCGCCGCGATTACCGCCGCCGCCTCCACCGCGATTACCACCGCCGCCGCCGCCGCCGCGACGATCACCGCCGCCGCCGCCACCGCGACGATCACCGCGTTCGCCGCGATCTCCGCCGCGTTCACCGCGATCACCCCGGCGATCGCCGCGACGTTCACCGCGATCGCCGCGTTCGCCGCGTTCGCCGCCGCGTTGTTCGCCGCCCCGGCGTTCGCCGCCTTCCATACCGGCAAACGGCGTCAGTTCGCGTTTCTGGAGCACTTCGCCTTTGAAAATCCAGACTTTAATGCCTATTTTTCCGTAGACGGTCAGGGCTTCCACCAGGGCGTAGTCGATGTCGGCCCGGAAGGTATGGAGCGGCGTACGGCCCTCTTTGAACTCTTCCGTCCGGGCGATTTCCGCACCGCCAAGACGACCGCTGATGCGGATTTTGATGCCCTCGGCGCCGGCACGCATGGTTCCCTGAATGGAGCCTTTGATAGCGCGGCGGTAGTTGATACGGGCTTCGATCTGCTTGGCGATCTGTTCGCCGACGATATTGGCGTCCACTTCCGGTTTGCGGATTTCGTAGATGTTGATCTGCACGTCCTTACCGGTGAGCAACTTCAATTCTTCTTTGATGAGGTCAACTTCCTTACCGCCTTTGCCGATAATGATACCCGGACGGCTGGTTTGGATAGTGACGGTAACGCGCTTCAGCGTCCGCTCGATCACAATGCGGCTGATGCCGTTTTGCATCGGTTTGTTGCGTTCCCGCGGGTCGGCGGTGGCCGTTTTCGGACGACGGGCGCGGAGGTAGTTGCGAATTTTTTCGTCTTCTACCACTTTGAGGCCGTAATCTTTATCGGCGTACCAGTTGGAGTCCCAACCGCGAATAATGCCAAGGCGATTACCAATCGGATTTGCTTTTTGACCCATGTTATTGAGTGATGGAGTGATTGAGTGATGGAGTGATTAAAGGGCGTTTATTCTTCGTCTTCGAGTTTTACGCGGTTTTCCACGATCAGCGTAACGTGATTGCGGCGTTTGCGGACGCGGTATGCGCGGCCCTGTGGCGCCGGGAGGAACCGGTAAATGATGCTGCCCGGATCGACTTGGGCGCGTTTGATGTACAGATCGTAGTCATCGGCCGCGCCATCCTGTTCGGATTTCTGCTCCCAGTTGTTGACAGCGGAGAGGAGAAGTTTTTCCAGCCAGACGGCGGCTTCCTTGTTGGTGTACCGCAGGATACCCAGGGCATCCACCACACGTTTACCGCGAATATTATCTACCACCAACCGCATTTTACGGGGCGACATTGGGCAATTGCGCAATTTTGCTACTGCTTCCATATTTTTGAATGTGGTCAATGTGGTCAATGTGGTCAATTATTGAGAATGCGGTAATCATTGACCACATTGATCTCATTGACCACATTGGTCTCATTAAAAATTATTTTCTGTTTCCGGCATGGCCGCGGAAGATGCGCGTAGGGGCGAATTCTCCCAGCTTGTGGCCTACCATATTTTCAGTTACCAGGATCGGGATAAAGGTTTTACCATTATGCACCGCGATGGTTTCGCCGACCATGTCGGGGATGATCATCGAGGCCCGGCTCCATGTCTTGATCACCTGGCGTTTGTTGCTTTGTTTGGCTTTGGCCACTTTCTCCATCAGTTTGTGGTGGACGTAGGGGCCTTTTTTAAGCGAACGAGGCATGTTTGTTAGTTATGAGTTATGAGTTATGAGTTATGAGTTCGAGCGAGCGTTTGAGTGGAGTAAAATAACTCATAACTCATAACTCATAACTTTCTATTTTACGTTTCCGCCTTTTTTGCGGCTGATAATCAATGCATTGGATGCTTTGGTCCGGCTGCGGGTTTTCATACCTTTTGCCTTGAGGCCTTTGCGGCTGCGGGGGTGTCCGCCCGAAGCGCGGCCTTCGCCGCCGCCCATCGGGTGATCCACCGGGTTCATGGCTACGGGGCGGTTGCGCGGGCGGCGGCCTTTCCAGCGGTTACGGCCGGCTTTGCCCATGACTTCGAGGTTGTGGTCGGAGTTGCCGACGACGCCCATAGTAGCTTTGCAGGTGAGCAGCACCCGGCGTACTTCGCCGGAGGGCATGCGTAACACGGCATATTTATCTTCGCGGCCCATCATCATCGCGGAAGAACCGGCGCTGCGCACCAGCACGCCGCCGCCGCCCGGGCGCATTTCGATGTTGTGAACAAAGGCGCCCAGCGGTACTTCGGCCAGGTAGAGGCAGTTGCCGTTTTCCGGCGCCGCGCCGCGGCCTGAAACGATCTGATGGCCCACTGCAAGGCCTTTCGGGGCGAGGATATAGCGCCGCTCACCGTCGGCATATTCAACCAGGGCAAGATAGGCGCTGCGGTATGGATCGTATTGAATGGACTGCACCGTGGCCGTCACGCCGTCTTTTTCGCGTTTGAAATCGACGACCCGGTACCGGCGTTTATGGCCGCCCCCGCGATAGCGCATGGTGCGGTGGCCGTCGCTGTTGCGACCGCCGGTGCTGCCGATGGTAACGAGCAGGGCTTTTTCCGGTTTTGCGCCTTTTGTCAGTTCCGATTTGGTTACCGCCACGTGGTAGCGGGAGCCAGGGGTGATCGGATTGAATTTTTTAACTGCCATTTTTTAGTTATGAGTTATGAGTTATGAGTTATAAGACTCCAACTCGTATCACAATTCAGTTTTACTCTTCGCCGAAGATGTCGATGCGTTCGCCCTTTACGAGGGTGACGAAAGCCTTTTTATAAGAAGCTTTCACGCCGCGTACGATCGTCGATTTGGTGTTGCGGGTTTTCGGCTTGCCGGGCATGACCGCGGTGTTCACGCTATCGACGCTGACGTTGTACAGCTTTTCGATGGCGTTTTTGATTTCGATTTTATTGGCGTCTTTGTTCACCACAAACACGTAAGTGTCGCGTTTGTCGGCAAGGCGGGTCGCTTTTTCGGTAATGACCGGCTTGATCAGAATTTGCTTAGCCATGACTTATTCACAGACTTCTTTAATTTTCTCAATGGCGCTTTCGGCTAGGATAAGCGTGCCGGCGCGCATAATTTGATAGGTATTGAGGTCGGTTGCGGGGGCGATATCGGCCTGCGGCAGGTTGCGGCAGGAGAGGTACAGGGTTTTATCGTAGGCGCCGGTGACGGTCAGCGGTTTTTTATCGGCTACTTTGAGGGCGCGCAACACATCGCTGAAGGCTTTGGTTTGCGGTTGCTCGAAGGAGAAATCTTCGATGACGATGATATTGCCGGCTTTGGCTTTGGCCGATAGTGCGCTGCGGCGGGCCAGGCGGCGCACTTTGGCGTTCACCTGGATGTCGTAGTTGCGCGGGCGCGGGCCGAACACGCGGCCGCCGCCGCGGTACAGCGGGTTGTTAATATCGCCTTTCCGCGAGCCGCCGGTGCCTTTCTGGCGGTGCAGTTTGCGGGTGGAGCCGCTCATTTCGCTGCGCTCCTTGGATTTATGCGTACCCTGGCGTTGGGCAGCGAGGTAACGTTTTACGTCGAGCCAAACGCTGTGCTCATGCGGTTCGATTCCGAACACGTCCTCGGGCAATTCTACCGAGCGGCCCGTGGCTTCGCCTTTGATATTATATACTTCGAGTTTCATGTTTCGCCTTATTTTTCAATGACGACATAAGCGCCTTTGTGACCCGGAACAGCCCCTTTGATGAGCAGGAGGTTTTGATCCGGAAATATTTTGAGCACTTGCAGGCGGCGCACTTTTATTTGTTTGTTGCCCATTTGGCCGGCCATGCGCATGCCTTTCATTACTTTGGCCGCGAAAGAGGAGTTGCCCAGAGAACCGGGGGCGCGCAGGCGGTTGTGCTGACCGTGGGTTTGTTCCATGACGCCGCCGAAACCGTGGCGCCGAACCACCCCCTGGAAACCTTTACCCTTGGAGGTGCCCACGACGCTTACTTTGTCGCCTTCCTGGAATACGTCGCTAACCGTCACCAGATCGCCAAGCGATTTGTCGAGGTTCATGTCGCGGAATTCCAGCACTTTGTGTTTGGGCGCCGTGCCGGCTTTTTCAAAGTGGCCGGCCAGTGGGGCCGGTGTTTTGGAGGCTTTACGTTCGCCGTAAGCCAGTTGGAGGGCGCTGTAGCCGTCCGTATCGTCGTTCAGCACTTGTGTGACGACGCAGGGGCCAGCTTCGATGATCGTACAGGCAACGTTTTTACCGTTGTTGTCGAAGATGCTGGTCATCCCTATTTTTTTGCCAATCAGACCGTTCACAGGTGTCAGATTTTTATAGTTGAACGATTGTGCTTTAGTCTTTTTTTGGATTCAGTGGCCGCGTACAAAAGCGGAAAAGCGACCTTCCGTTGAACCGGAACCGCTTTCGACCGCATCAGTTATTCCGAATTTTTAACCGGAACACTTTGACGCAAGCCGGAAAGACCCGTCTTGAATCCGAATAGTGCGAATTAGGTGAGCTTGACCTGTATGTCCACGCCGCTCGGGAGCTCCAGTTTGGACAAAGCGTCCACTGTTTTTTGTGTTGGCGTGTAAATTTCAATCAAGCGCTTGTGGGTGCGCAACTGAAACTGCTCCCGAGATTTCTTATTCACGTGCGGCGAGCGCAGCACCGTGAAAATTTCCTTCTCTGTTGGCAGCGGAATCGGTCCCGTCACAACGGCCCCACTCGCACGTACCGTCTTGACGATCTTCTCGGTGGACTTATCCACGAGATTGTAGTCGTAAGACCGCAGTTTTATGCGAATTTTCTGATTCATTACCTGTTAAAGAAATTATGTTGTCAAATTTCTGCCGCTTTTGCCGGGCCAAATATGATTCTGGAAACCCCGTTTTTCAAAAGCGCCCGCAAAGATAAGCACACCTGATCCGGATTTCCAAAGGAGGTTTAAAATTTTTTGAAAAAAGTTCCGTCGAGGGATTTACACACTCCAAACCGGCAGATGATTCCAGGGCCGGACATTGGCGCGCGAGCGGTTTTGGCTTTCTTTACCACCGTAAATCAGGTAGCCGTTTCGCGGATCCAGGCCGGCCACTTTGTTGAAATAGTCCAGGCCGTCGAAAAAGGAGCTGTTGAGCGTTCTACCCGATTTGATCTCGATGGGAAACTGCATTCCGCCGAAATCCACCAGTAAATCCACCTCGTGACCGCTGCTGTCGCGCCAAAAATAAAACTGCGGCCGAATGCCTTTATTGAAAAACTGTTTCATCAGCTCCACTATGATAAAGTTTTCAAAAAGCGCGCCTTTGGCAAAGTGCGTGTCCAATTGTTCGCGGTTTTGAATGCCCAACAACGAACAGGCCAAGCCGGTGTCGTAAAAATATAGTTTGGGTGCCTTTAAAATGCGTTTGTTGAAGTTTTCGAAATATGGTTGAAGCAAAAAGGCCTGGAAGCCCGTCTGTAAAATGGACAACCAACGCGAAACCGTTTTATGATCGATCCCGAGGTCAGTACCGATCTGGCTCAAATTTACCAATTGACCGATTCGCCCGGCGCAGATTTGCAGGAACCGCTGAAAAGCCGACAAATCGGATATATTGACTAATTGGCGCACATCCCGTTCCGTGTAAGTTTGGATATAATTGGGATAATAATCGGTTGGAGCAATATCCTGGTCGTATAACCTGGGGAAAAAACCGTTGAAAATGTAGTATTCGTAGTCTTGATTGCTCCAGGGTGTGTTTTTGATCTCCTCGAATGAAAACGGCAGCAGGTTGAAAACTGCCACACGGCCGGCGAGGCTTTGGGCAATTTTTTCCATAAACAGAAAATGCTGCGAGCCGGTCAGTACAAATTCGCCGTTTCTTTTACGCTCGTCCGCTAACACCTGGATATAAGAGAATAACCGCGGAACATACTGCGCTTCATCGATAATGATGCCTTTTTCATAACCTTGTAAAAAGGCTTCCGGGTCTTCTTCGGCCAGGGCCCGGTCGGTCGGGCGTTCTAAAGAAACGTAGCGATACTCCGGAAAAATATCACGCACCAAGGTCGTTTTACCCGACTGCCGGGGCCCAGTAACGCTCACAACGGGGTATTTGCCGGCCAATTGAAGGATTTTTTCAGAAATGGCTCTTTTTATCATGGGGCAAATCTAATACATTTTTGCAATTTGGGAATCGTATTCCCGAATTACAAGAAACATTCGCCTGAAAGCAGGCGACAGGCGGCTGTCCCAACATCATAGATATAATCCCGCCCCAAACCCCAACGGCAGCTCGAGTATGATCCAAATCACAAGCATAATGGTCCAACCGATAAAAAAAGTAACGGTATAAGGCAGCATGGTGGAGATGACGGTACCGATACCCGCTTTTTCATCGTATCGCTGCATAAAGGCCACGATGAGGGCGAAATAGGACATCATGGGCGAGATAACATTCGACACGCTGTCGCCCACGCGGTAGGCGGCCTGTGTAAATTCGGGTGTGTAGCCCAGCAGCATAAACATGGGGATGAACACCGGCGCCATGATGGCCCACTTGGCCGAGGCGCTGCCCATCACAAGATTGATAGTGGAAGAAATAGCAACAAAAGCCAGCATCAGCGGGATGGGGCCGAGCCCCGAGGCGCGCAGGGTGTCGGCGCCTTTTACCGCCACTATGAGGCCTATGTTGGACCAGTTGAAAAAGGCGACGAACTGCGCGGCAAAGAACACCAGTACGATATAGGAGCCCAGCGTTTCCATACTTTTGGCCATACCTTTCATCACGTCGGCGTCGTTTTTAACCGTTCTGGCGCCCACGCCGTAGGCGATACCGCATATCGCCGCGCCGAGGAACACCAGCGCCACGATGCCCGACATAAAGGGCGAATGCAGGATGTCGTGGGTTTTAGGGTCGCGCAGGTAGCCGGTTTCCGGGATCAGCCCGCCGAGTATGAAGGCGGTGAACAGCGCCGCGGTAATCAGCGCAAAGCGCAATCCTCTTTTTTCTTCCGGACTCAGGGGTTTTACTTCCTCTGCTTTTTCTTTGCCTTCATATTTTCCCAGCCGGGGCTCCACTACCCTTTCAGTGACCCAGGCGCCGAGTATCGTGATCAGGAAAGTGGATACCGCCATAAAATAGTAGTTGCAAGCGGGATTGACGACGTACTCCGGGTTCACGATACGGGCAGCTTCCTGCGACAGGCCCGCCAACAAGGGATCGACGGTGCCCAGCAGCAGGTTGGCGCTGTAACCGCCCGATACGCCCGCAAATGCCGCCGCCAGGCCCGCCAGCGGATGCCGGCCCGAGGCCAGGAAAATAATGGCGGCCAAAGGCACCAGCAGCACGTAACCCACCTCGCTGGCCGCGTTGGACATGACGCCGGCAAATACGATCACCAGCGTGAGCAAGCGCGCGGGCGATTTGAGCACGATGAGCCGCATGGCTGCGCCAATCAGGCCCGTGCCCTCTGCCACGCCGATACCCAGCAGCGACACCAGTACCGTGCCGAGCGGCGCAAAACCGGTGAAATTGGTGATCAGACCGGTGAGTATGCGGTGCAGGCCGTCGGCGGAGAGCAAATTGACCACGGAAACGGATTTGCCCGTTCCGGGGTGCGTTACCGTCAGATTGAATAAACTGAGGAACCCGCTGAGCAGAATGATCAGGCCGGCAAAACCGGCAAACAGGGTAGCGGGATGCGGAAGGGCGTTGCCCAGGCGTTCGACGATGCCGAGGAATCGGTTGATCCAGTTGGTTCCGTTCTTTTTCATGCAGGCTGACGTGTAGTGTGTTTTCCTTAACGGACGCCAAGGTAAAAATTCGTCCAACAATACTTACCTCGTTTTTTTACCAGTCCGATGCGCCATTTTTGCCACCGGGATCGTCAGTGCCGCCGGATGGTATCATAAGAGCGCATGGAGTATAAAGGTTGAAAAATAGTTGGGATTGGCAAAGCGGATAGTGAAATTGCGGCCCGATTCATTTTCATGTCAATTAATACTCATGGATAAACTGCGTTTGCTATTGGTCGTTTCAATGTTGCTGAAAACAGCAGCCGTTTTTTCCCAAACGGTCATTCCGCTCGCTTCCATCCCTGCCCCGGAAGCGCTGCGCTGGCCCAATCCTGAAAAGGAGGGCATTGCCCCGAATTCCAAAACCCGGATCATATCCAACGTCGCCTCCCCTACCCTGACCGCTTACCTGCCCGCGCCCGAAACAGCCAACGGCACGGCCCTCATCATCGCGCCGGGCGGCGGCTTTCACCTGCTGGCGATCGACAACGAAGGCGCCGACGTAGCGCAATGGTGCATTGAACACGGAATCGCGGCTTTTGTGCTGAAATACCGCTTAGTACCTACCGGCGACGATCCTGTGGGAGAGTTTATACAAAAGCTGCAAAACCGCGATCAGATGGACAAGGATATGGCGCCCGTGATCGCCCTGGCCAAAGCCGACGGGCTGGCCGCTATCGAATACCTGCGCGCCCACGCGGCGGAATTCAATATAAAACCCGACCGTATCGGCATCATGGGTTTTTCGGCGGGTGGCACGGTGGCGGCCTCGGCGGCGCTCGAATACACCGCGGCCAGCCGGCCAAATTTTGCGGCGCCAGTCTACCCCGCCCTGCACGTGCTAAATACTTCTACTGTGCCCGGCGACGCGCCCCCGCTGTTCATCGCGGCCGCCAGCGACGACAATTTCGGCTTTCACCTGCAATGTACCGACCTTTACAACAAGTGGATTGCCGCCGGAAAAAGCGTGGAAATGCACCTTTACGAACAAGGCGGACACGGTTTCGGCATGCGCCGGCAAAACCTGCCGAGCGATAAATGGATCGACCGGTTCGGCGAATGGCTCGACACCCGCGGCTGGCTGCGCAATTACCGCGACCTCAACCACAACGGCAAAAAAGACGTCTACGAAGACCCAACCCAACCCATCGAAAAACGCGTGGACGATCTGCTCGCACAAATGACCCTGGAGGAAAAAGCGGGCGCGATGTTCATCAACGGCGCGCCCATCAACGAGGACGCCAGCCTCCCGTTTAACCCGGCAAAAGCGGGACAAGGCTTCGCGGCGTTTCGGCCCGCCGCCGTTGACAACATGAACAACCTCAACATGACCCATTTCAACCTTTGGCAAATTCCAAACGACCCGGCCATCGCCGCCCGTTGGTACAACAATCTGCAACATGCCGCTGCCAAAACGCGTCTCGGCATCCCGGTGACCATCGCCAGCGACCCGCGCAACCACTTCAGCAACAACATTTTCTCCATGGCGGCGCAGGGTTTTTCCATGTGGCCCGAATGTCCCGGGCTTGCCGCCATCGGCGACGAAAAATTAGTCGAGCGTTTTGCCGACATCGTCCGGCAGGAATACCTCGCGGTCGGCATACGCGAGTCGTTGCACCCGCAAATCGACCTGGCCACCGAACCGCGCTGGCCGCGTATTTCGGGCAATTTCAGCGAGGATGCCCAGCTGACCGCCCGCATGGTAACGGCTTACATCAAAGGTTTGCAGGGCAACGACCTGAAAACCGGCGTGGCCTGCATGACCAAACACTTCCCCGGCGGCGGCCCGCAGAACGAGGGGCTCGACCCCCACTTTCCTTTCCACAAAGGACAAATTTATCCGGGGAATAACTTCGGCTATCACCTCATCCCCTTTGAGGCGGCGTTTAAGGCAGGCACAGCAGCCATCATGCCCTACTACGGCGTGCCGGTAGGACAGACAGACGAGGAGGTCGCCATGTCGTTTAACAAAACCATCATTACCAAACTGCTCCGCGAAAAATACCGGTTCGACGGCGTGGTTTGCACCGACTGGGGACTGATCACCGACATCAAGGCCCCCACCTTTACCTGGCCCGCGCGCGCCTGGGGCGTGGAAAAACTGAGTGAAAAAGAACGCGTACAAAAAGCGATCGAGGCCGGTGTGGACCAGTTTGGCGGCGAAAGCTGCCCGCGGCACGTCATCGATCTGGTCAGGGAAGGCTCGCTCGGCGAAGAGCGCATCAATCAATCGGTGCGCCGGCTGCTGCGGCAAAAATTTCAACTGGGATTGTTCGACGACCCGTTCGTAGACGAATTGAAGGTAAAATCCATTATCGGCAACCCCGGCTTCCAAAAAGAAGCCGACGCCGCGCAACGCCGCTCGATGACGCTGCTGAAAAACCCCAAAAACACGTTGCCGCTTAAAAAACCGGGCCTGAAAATTTTTGTCAAAAACGTCGCTCCGGAAGTCGCGGCCCAATACGGCAGGGTCGTCGATGACCCGAAACAAGCCGATTTTGCCATCATCCGCCTGCAAACACCCTGGATTCCGGTGCAGACGGACATCCCTATGGCGCAAGGTTTTCACCACGGCGACCTCGACTTCAAAGGGAAAGACCTGCAGGAGGTGCTCGACATTTGCAAAACGGCGCCGACTATCATCGATATTTACCTCGACCGGCCGGCCGTTTTCCCCGAAATCAACGCCGCGGCGCGGGCGGTGCTGGCCAACTACGGCGCCAGCGATGCAGCGGTGTTGGACGTGATTTTCGGCAAGGCAAATCCTGAAGGCAAACTGCCTTTTGAATTGCCCTCGAACATGGAAGCAGTGCGCAGGCAAAAAGCCGACGTACCCTACGATTCGGAAAAACCGCTGTATCCTTTTGGTTTCGGCTTGAAATACAACTAAATACAATCATCATGCAAGACGAAAAACAGCTGCAAACCGAGGAGTTCGAAAGAGAGCCCGTGCCCGCCACACACTGGAAAGACTGGCGGAGTTTTCTGGGCATGTATGCCGGCGAGCACGCCGCGGGAACGGAATTTATGATCGGCCCCTTGTTCCTGACAGCGGGGGTCAGCGCCTTTGATCTTATTGTGGGATTGCTGCTCGGCAATTTTCTCGCCGTGCTCTCCTGGCGGTATTTAACGGCGGAAATCGCGGTCAAAAACCGCCTGACGCTGTATTACCAGCTGGAAAAAATTTGCGGCAAACGCCTGGTCACCGGGTACAACCTCGCCAACGGCGTATTGTTCTGCTTCCTCGCCGGCAGCATGATCACCGTTTCGGCCACGGCGGTCGGCGTCCCGTTCAACATGGAAATGCCCAAACTGACCGATACCATGCCGAACGGCGCAACCTGGGTCGTGATTGTGCTGGCGTTGGGAGCTTTGTTCACCTTCATTGCCGCTAAAGGTTATAACACGGTGTCCAAGGCGGCCAACCTGATGGCGCCGTTTATCGTGCTCGGTTTTTTGGCGGCAGGTATCGTGGCTTTACAGGAGTTGGGCGTGCGCAACTTCGCAGACTTTTGGAATATCTGGGGTGAAGGTCGCGAGCCGTTTCCCGGTCAGATAAAATATACCTTTTGGCACGTGGTCGTCTGGTCGTGGTTTTGCAACGCGGCCATGCATATCGGCATGAGCGACCTGTCGGTTTTCCGCTACGCCAAACGCCCCGAATCGGGCTGGACCACGGCCGCGGGGATGTACGTGGGGCATTACATGGCCTGGATCGCCGCGGCGCTGCTCTACGCCGCCTACCTGAAAACACCGGAAGCGCAATCTTTTATCGCCGCCGGCCAGGCCCCGCCCGTGGCGCCCGGCCCCCTGGCCTACAACGCTATTGGCATACTGGGTATACTTACCGTTATCCTCGCCGGCTGGACCACCGCCAACCCGACGATTTACCGCTCCGGGCTGGCGTTCCAAGCCGTCATGCCGAAGGCCAGCACGTTTTGGGTGACGGTAGTGGCCGGTACGATCGCGACCATAGCGGGACTGTTCCCTGCCTTCGCCATGAAATTGCTCGACTTTGTGGCTGTTTACGGGTTTATTCTTGCCCCGGTGGGCGCCGTTATCGTGTTCGAACATTTTTTTGCCGATAAATTCGGGGTGGTAAAAAATTATGCGGAAAAAGCGGGCATCACGTTCAACATGGCCGTATTGCTGGCCTGGGCGCTCAGCGGCGGGCTGTTCTATTTTGTTTCAATTTCGCAGGGCGTGTTCCTGTCGTTCCTGACCCTGCCGGCGTGGCTGGGTTGCGCGGTGTTGTACTTAGTTTTAAGCAAATGGCTTCAACGTTGAATAACTTTTTCTGGTAAAATGAAATATCCGGCAATCGAAGACCTCCGCCAGCGCGCCTGGCAACGTATCCCCCGTTTCGCTTTCGAATACCTCGACGGCGGCTGCAACGAAGACGTGAACCTGCATAAAAACACCGCCGAACTCCGCGAGGTGGAGTTAAAGCCGTTTTATCTGTCGAACCACACGGCGTCGGACCTGCGCACCGAATTGTTCGGCAAAACCTACGACGCGCCTTTCGGCATCGCGCCCGTCGGTTTGCAGGGTCTGATGTGGCCCGGAGCGACGGAAATACTGGCGAAAGCCGCCCGGCGGCACAACATTCCCTTCGTGCTCAGCACCGTTACCACCGCCAGCCTCGAAACCATCGGAAAACTGACCGACGGCCATTTCTGGTTTCAACTCTATCATCCTACCGAAAACACACTCCGCGACGACCTGCTCGACCGCGCAGAAGCCGCCGGTTGCGAGGTACTCTGCGTGCTCTGCGACGTGCCGAGCTTCGGCTACCGCCCGCGCGACATCCGCAACGGCCTGGCCATGCCGCCGCAAATGACCCTGTCCAACATCCTCCAGATTCTGGGAAGACCGCACTGGGCCTGGCGAACCCTGCTGCACGGAAAACCCGAATTTGCCAACCTCAAAAAGTACATGCCCAAAGGCCTGAGCATCGGGCACCTCGGCCAGTACATGAACCAAACCTTTTCCGGAAGGGTGAACGAGGCCAGAATCGCCCCCATCCGCGAACGCTGGCGTGGCAAACTTGTGCTGAAAGGTGTGGCCAGCGAAGAAGACACCGAAATGGCCAGACGGCTTGGTTTCGACGGCATCATCGTCTCCAACCACGGCGGGCGGCAACTGGACGCGGGGCAATCCTCGATAAAATCCCTCGCGCCGATCGTGAAAAACCATAAGGGTAGCCTTAAAATCATGCTCGATTCGGGCATTCGTTCAGGCGTGGACGTGGCGCGGGCGCTGGCCTGCGGGGCGGAATTTACCTTTCTCGGCCGCTCGTTCATGTACGGCGTGGCGGCGCTGGGTGAGGCCGGCGGCGATCACATGGCCACTATTTTGAAAAAACAATTGCAACAGGTCATGGAACAGGTTTGCTGTGAACGGGTGGAGGATTTGCCACGACACCTTGTTCATTAGCTCTGGTTATGACGTGTATCGTCGGACGAATTTGTCGTCCGACGAATAAGTTGTATCCAAACCATTGGTCATCAATTTACCGCAAGTCAATTTTACCAAAATAATAACAATGACGCCGTCATTCCAACACGTCTCATACCAATGGGACACACAAAAAGCCGCCGAACTGGCGCCAAACGAGGTAGATCTGTTCATCTACCGCTCCAATCTGCTCGGCGCCGACCTGCGCCTGACCAACTTCGCAGGCGGCAACACCTCGGTAAAGATCACAGAAACCGACCCCGTCAGCGGGGAACAGGCCGAAGTGATGTGGGTGAAAGGCAGCGGCGGCGACATCGGCACGCTGACGCGCCGGGGCTGCGCCAATTTGTACGTGGAGCGGCTGCGCGCCCTCAAAAAACGGTACCGCGGCCTGGACTTCGAGGATGAAATGGTCGCCCTGTTCGACCATTGCCTGTTCGACCCCAAATGCGCCGCGCCCTCCATCGACACGCCCTTGCATGGCCTGTTGCCGTTCAAACACATCGACCACCTGCACCCCGACGCCATCATTGCCATCGCCGCCAGCAAGGACGGCCCCCGGATCATGCGCGAACTTTGGGGCGACTCGATGGCCTGGATCGACTGGCAACGCCCGGGCTTCGACCTGGGATTAAAACTGGAGGCAAGCGTGGCTGCCAATCCGAACCTGCGCGGCGTGATCCTGGGCGGGCACGGCCTGTTTACCTGGGGGAGCACGAGTTATGACAGTTATCTGAACACGCTTGAAGTCATCGAAACCGCGTCCGTTTTTCTGGAAACTAACTATGGCAAACGCCGGCCCGTTTTTGGCGGCGCTAAAATCCAGAACCCGCCCGGCCCTTCCGAACGGCTTGAAAAAGCGGCGGCTGTTGCGCCCGTTCTGCGCGGCCTGGCGAGCAGTCACCGGCATAAGATCGGCCACTTTTCCGACGACGAGCGGGTGTTGCAGTTCATCAACTCCAACGACCTGGAACGCCTGGCCCAGCTCGGCACTTCCTGCCCCGACCATTTTTTGAGAACTAAGATCCGACCGCTGGTA
The DNA here is from genome assembly GCA_937926185.1 of uncultured Bacteroidota bacterium. Classification (GTDB taxonomy): domain Bacteria; phylum Bacteroidota; class Bacteroidia; order Chitinophagales; family Saprospiraceae; genus M3007. Next base: position 14,926 of record CALEYM010000117.1, read on the forward strand.
CTGCATTTACCCGAAAACCTGGATGAGCCGGCGATTTTTGATCACATTGAAAAACTATTCGAAGCGTACCGCGCCGATTACAAAAGTTATTACGAGCGTTGTCGCCGCCCCGATTCCCCGGCCATGCGCGACCCCAACCCGGTGGTCATCCTGTATCCCGGCGTGGGCATGTTCACCTTTGCAAAAGATAAACAGACAGACCGCGTGGCCGCCGAATTTTATACCAACGCCATCAACGTGATGCGCGGCGCGGAGGCGGTCAGCGAATACGTCGGGCTGGCGGAGCAGGAGGCTTTCGACATCGAATACTGGTTGCTGGAAGAAGCCAAACTCCTACGTATGCCCAAGCCTAAGCCGCTTTCCGGTAAGATAGCCCTTATAACGGGCAGCGCGGGCGGCATTGGCAAGGCCATCGCCCGGAAATTTGCGGAAGAAGGCGCCTGCGTGCTGTTGAACGACGTGAACGAAGAACGCCTCGCAGCGGCAAAGGCGGAGTTTGAAAAAGCCTTCGGACGCGATATGGTGGCCGCGACTAAACTCGATGTCACCAATTCAAATTCGATCGAACTGGCTTTTGAAGAAACCTGCCTCACCTTCGGCGGCATCGACATCGTGGTGAACAACGCGGGCATCAGCCTGTCCAAGCCGCTTGAGGAACACAGCATCGAAGACTGGGACAAACTGTACGACATTCTGGTGAAAGGGCAGTTTCTGGTGTCGAAATCAGCCGCCAGGATGATGAAAAAACAGCGACTCGGCGGCGACATTATCAATGTCGTCTCCAAAAACGCCCTCGTCGCCGGGCCTAACAACGCCGGCTACGGCTCAGCCAAAGCCGCGCAAGCCCACCTTTCGCGCCTGCTCGCCGCCGAACTGGGGTCCGACATGATCCGCGTAAACACGGTGAATCCCGACGCGGTCATCGCCGGGTCGAACATCTGGGCCGGCGGCTGGGCCGAAGGTCGCGCCAAAGCCTACGGCGTCACGGTGGAGGAATTGCCCGCATACTACGCCAAACGCACGCTGCTGAACCAGGTGATCCTGCCGGAAGACGTCGCGAACGCCTGTTTCGCTTTTGTCGGCGGGTTGTTGTCCAAGTCGACCGGTAATATTTTGAACGTGGACGGGGGCGTGGCGACGGCGTTTGCGCGCTGAGATTTCAGGCATTTTCCAGGATGAACACGGGGTCGATTTTCAGCACCTGATACAGCCGTTTTGCAAGGTCAAGGTTAATCTTGCGTTTATTTTGCATGACTTCAGAAAGCCGCGTCGCGGAAATACCGAGTAAGGCTGCGAGGTCTTTTTGTTTCAGTTTCCGTTCATACATTTTAAGCTCGATCATTTCAACCAGTGTTTTGGGCTGGCGAATTGGCATAAGCGGGATCTGATCTTCCCAAGACTCTGCAAGGAGGGAAAGGCGTTGCAAATCGGAGCGTTCCTGGAGAGACAAGGTATGAAAACCGCCATTCTTGGTCGCTTTCCTGATATAGGCTTCAACCTGCTCCATAACCATTTGGTATTCTGATTCCGAATTTATCTGATAAGAAGCCATTCTGAAAAATATTTATATTGTTGATGCATCAATTTTTTCATACTGCGCATGTGTTCCCACGAAACGAATATATACC
>CALEYM010000118.1 GCA_937926185.1 uncultured Bacteroidota bacterium
GGTTTTCCGGAATACACGCGCTTTCCGGGTTCATTTTATCTTTTTTGTAAAACGCCAATACTTATCCGGGGTTTTTACCGGAAACAAAAATATTAAAAAAATCAATTTCCCCGGACTAAATTTTAATTTTAACACGATACGCCGGACAATGTTCAGAGACTGCCGGCGTGAGACCAGTGAAATTTATCCGAATCCCGAAAAAAGGACGGGATAAAATAAAAATGCCGCGGGTTGATTTGGGTATATTGTAAAAGAGGGTATATTTGACAAGATGTAGAATTGGCCAATGGAAATTCGGCTAAGTGGGTGTCTCAAAAGTAGAAGATTGACAGATGGCTCAAAATTTTGTTTGGCTCAAGTGCCATATTCGCCGGGTGGCTTTTACCGCCGAGCGTCGGCTGTGCATAGCGGCAGCGCCGCGAAATATTTGTAGCCTGTCATACCCAACTATCGCCGCGTAGGTGCAGCGCACCGGTCCCGAGGCCTCGGGACGGTGCGCTGCACCTCCACGAAATCTATCATCGCCCCGACAACTACAGATATTTCGCGGCGCTGCCGCTATGCACAGGACGACAAAACACACATCGAAACAGTCATCAGGGGCCTGTATTTTGAAGGCTGGATGACGGGCGACATAAAAACCAATGAAGGTTGGTTTATCGTGGATAAGGTTTCGGCCCGCATAAATAAATAGTCCGCAGTCTTCAAATCGCTGATTTTGAGGCAATTCAACTACCTATATTAAAAAAAAACGGTCCGGCGTCCCACACGCCGAACCGCGAAAGAAATGGTATAGTGAACCGAATTAGAAACTGGAGGGTTACTGGTTTGAAGGTTAGAGGGTTTCTGGTTCGCGCCAACCCTGAAACCCTCTAACCAGAAACCCTCTAACCCCTTCAATCGACATTATCGTGCAAAAATGAATTCCCGTTCATTTTGATCTCCGGTTCGTCTTCGATGGAGATGGTCCAGGTTGACATGCCGGGTTTTTCCGCGTCGGGCAGGCTGTCGAGGCTGACGCCTTTACGCAGGTAGGCCGGCTGATTTTCCAGTTCGATGATGGTTTGCGGCGAATTGAGTTTCACCACGTTCAACGGGCGGTTGCGCACCTCTTCCCGGCGGCGTTGGGCTTCTTCGAGCCGTTTGCGACGCTCTTCCGGACTGATCTCGGAAGATTCATCGGGCCGGACAAACGGATCATTCGTATCGCTTTTAGCCTGCCGGAATTTTTCCAGCGTTTCCCGGACGTTGTCGAAGTCGAATTCGACGGCATTGGCGGCCTTCTCTTCTACCGGGCTGTAGGCTTCGTCAGAAGTGATGCTGAAAAGAGAAGGCTGGGGCTTTTTTTCATCGGCGTCGAGATGCACCACCTGGCGTTCGGCGCTTTGCGGCTGCTGCCGGGCGCCGGGAATAACGGGCGCTTTGCGGCTCGCTTCAAATCCGGTGGCGATGATAGTTACGCTGAGGCGTTCGCCGAGGCGTTCGTCGAAGCAGTTGCCCCAGATGAGGTTGGCGCCTTCGCCGGCTTCCTGCTGCACGAATTCGGTGATCTCGAATATCTCGTCCATCGTGGCTTCCCGCGTACCGGAAGTGATATTGACGAGGATATTTTTGGCTCCGCTGATATTGCTGTCTTCCAGGAGCGGCGAGTTGAGCGCCTCATCGACGGCGCGACGGGCGCGGCCTTCGCCTTCCACCGAGGCCGTACCCATAATGGCCACGCCGGAACCGCGCATGACGGTGTTGACGTCTTCAAAGTCGACATTCACGTAGCCCGGCACGGTGATGATCTCGGCGATACCTTTGGCGGCGGTGCACAGGATATTGTCGGCCTGGGAAAAGGCCTGCGAGATACTCAGGTTGCCGTGAATCTGCCGCAATTTGTCGTTGCTGATGACCACGAGGCAATCCACGTTTTTACGCAGTTCTTCCAGGCCGTCGAATCCGTTGGATACGCGCAAACGGCCTTCGAACAGGAAAGGCAACGTGACGATGCCCACGGTCAGAATGCCGAGTTCCTGCGCGGCTTTGGCGATGATGGGTGCCGCGCCGGTACCGGTGCCGCCGCCCATACCGGCGGTGATAAAGGCCATTTTAGTGCCGTCGTCGAGAAAACGCGTGATCTCTTCGAGACTTTCCATGCAGGCGCGTTTGCCCACGTCGGGCTTACTGCCTGCACCGCGGCCTTCGGTGAGGCTGGCGCCGAGCGGAATTTTTACCGGAACCGGGCTGAGATTCATCGCCTGGGCGTCGGTGTTACAGATGGCATAATCGACACCGATAATGCCTTGTTTGTACATGTGGGTTACGGCGTTGCTGCCGCCGCCGCCTACACCTATGATTTTTATGATTGAAGGCTCGTCCTTCGGCAAATCGAACAACATAGCTCTTTAATTAGTTATGAGTTATGAGTTATGAGTTATTTTGTCGTGGTCAGGAAAACAGGGTATAGAAACTATATCCGGAGAGTAAGAGTGTTACTAATATCGCGGATGTTCTCAATGCCATTTTCCTTTTCTTGGTCAGAACCGCACTCCTGATCATCTTTAACAACTCTTCAGAATCTTTCAATAAAGACTCGTATTCGGTTGATGTCAAATAATCTGTGGCGTGCAACAAATCCAGCCAGTAAATTGTCTCAGCAGTTTCTTTTTGTGCTATGCTCAATTTATGTATAAAATCGGCATCGCTTTCACCGTTCTGCGCCTCGCGCACATTAGCGCCCGGCGATGTTCCAGATTTAAGAATTTGTTTACTGATCGTAAACTCACTCTTCTCTTTTGTCAGGTATTTGTATAAGTTTACAATCCGGATAGCCAAAGCGAATGACTTTTCCCGAATTGGCGACTCTTTTTCTTTGTTTGTCATAAGTTTCAGCGTTATAAGTTATAAAATAAAGGCGAAATAAAATATTATAGTTCCATACGAATAGACTATTTATCCAGAAACGCAACTTCCCCAATAACTCATAACTCATAACTCATAACTATTTTCTAAAGTCCACGTCCGGTTCGGCCTCGAACCATTCCTTCGTTTTCCGAAAGACATTGTCGAGCCAGCCGGCCGGTTTTTCTTCCGAAACGTTAGAGGGTTCTTTTTCCTGTCCGTTGGTATGCGGCGCTGCCGCGGGAATATTCGTTTTACCGGCTTCCACGTCCTGCAAACCCTTGAGCAGCAGGCCTATAGCCGTACTGTAGATCGGGCTGTTGACGTTTTCGCGGTAGCCGTGCGCGAGGTGTTCCACGGGCAGACCGATGCGGCAGGACATGCCGGTGTGCAACTCCGTGAGTTTGTCCAGGTGATGGAGCAGGGCGCCGCCGCCGGTGAGTACGATGCCGCCGATGAGTTTGCGTTCGTATCCGCTGCGGCGGATTTCCCACAACACATAGTCGAGCACTTCCTCCATGCGGGCCTGGATGATGCGGGCGAGGTTCTTTTCGCCGATCTCCTTGTGCTCGCGGCCGCGGAGGCCGGGGATAGTGATGATCCGGTTGTCGTACACCTCGTTGGCCAGGGCCGAGCCGAATTTTACTTTCAGCTTTTCGGCCTGCGGTTGCATCACCGTGCAGCCTTCCTTGATGTCGGCCGTAACCACGTTGCCGCCGAAGGGAATGACCGCGGTGTGGCGGATGATGCCTTCATGGAAAATGGTGATGTCGGTGGTGCCGCCGCCAATGTCGACCAGGGCCACGCCGGCTTGTTTTTCTTCTTCAAACAGGACAGCCGCGGCGCTGGCAATAGGTTCCAGCGACAGTTCGGCCGCCCGGAGGCCGGCTTTTTCGACGCAGCGGAAGATGTTGTTTACCGCCGTGATCTGGCCTGTGATAATGTGGAAATTGGCCTCCAGCCGGACGCCGCACATACCGATCGGGTCGGTAATGCCCTGTTCGTTGTCGACGGTGAACTCCTGCGGAAAGACGTGGATGATCTTGTCGCCGGGCGGCAGCACAAGTTTGAACATGTCGTTCACTAAGCGATCGATGTCGCGCTGGGCGATTTCGTTGTGATCGCTTTCGCGGGTGAGGATGCCCCGGTGTTGCAGGCTTTTGATGTGCTGGCCGGCGATGCCGACGTGAACAACATTGAATTTCATACGAGCCTGCCGCTCACAGATATCCACCGCTTCGCGGATGGCGTTTACTGTTTTTTCGATGTTGCTGACGACGCCGCGCAGAACGCCGACGCTGTCCACCTTGCCTACGCCCAGGATTTCGAGTTTCCCATGCGTGTTTTTGCGGCCGGCCAGGCAACACACCTTGGTGGTGCCAATGTCGAGCGCTACGACCACATCGTGGGATTGCGGGACTAATTCGGTCATAGTGTGCAAAGAATAAGGTTAACGATGCTGTTTATTGTCCTTTATTCCTTTGCACCCTTCAATCTTTTACTTTTCCGGGTACAAAGGTAATTTATAAGCTTTTAGCTTCAAAATTTTTGTGTAGGTTTTTTGTTTGAAACAAGTAGCTTGGATTATGAGGGTTTAGAGGGGTTTAGAGGGGTTTAGAGGGGTTTAGAAGGGTTTAGAGGGGTTTAGAGGGGTTTTAGAGGGGTTTAGGGGGGTTTAGAGGGGGTCAATGG
>CALEYM010000119.1 GCA_937926185.1 uncultured Bacteroidota bacterium
AGGCGTACCTGTTCAGACGGGTTATATGGCCGGAGTACATTAAAATCCAATATTTGTTGAATACCGATAATAGTAAGGTTTTGCTGTGCGCAATGCCGCATTCTTTTGGCGTCCAGTAAGTCAAACTCCTCTTTTTCATCGATTTTTGGCAAGTGTCTTCACTCCCCCTTCACCCACCTTTTCACCCCTACAATGTTCCCCCGTTCATCCTGCACCATAGCGGTATAAGCGCCCGGCGGCAACCGGCGAATATCCAATTCTGTGCAAATACCCGTTTGGTTGCGAAGCATCAATCGCCCCTGCGCATCGAGGATAAAAGCCGTCAGGCCGGGTTTTACCGCCGCTTCCGGAAGTTTCAGGGTCAAATGGTCGGAGGCCGGGTTAGGCATCACTTGCAGTGGGGTTTCATAAGCCGCTGTTTCAGATATACCTGTGACGGTACCGTTCCAACGGAAAAAATGCGGTACGCCGGGCGTGTAGTCGCCGCCGATACCGCCCCAACCTGCCGTGGGAGATACGAATTCGAGCGATTGCAGGCGGAAAGTAGATGGATTTTCCCCTATGAGTACCCAGTTAAACCCGTTGTCGTTCGATTGGTAGATGAAGTTTTTACTGGAAGACGTACCGGTGTCGAAATAGCCCGCTACCATCAGATAAGTTCCGGACAGGCCCGGTATCGCGCCGATGGAGGAGATACTAATATCGTCCACCGGCAGGGGCAGATTGAAGCTGGGCACCTCCTGCCAGGTAAGGCCGCCATCGGCCGTGTTGAAAAGGCGGGGATAAGGCAGCGCTGGGAAAAAACCGTCTGGACCCGGCGTCGAGGCGAACAAAGCCGCGGCTATGCCGTGCTGCCCGTCGCTGAAATCGAGTATATTGGCCGATACGCCGGAGAATTGCATGTAAGTGGAAATGGTTTGCCAGGTTTTGCCCTTGTCGGTGCTTTTTGATATTTTACCATCCACGGTGGGTATCCAGATGGTATCCCGGTAGGCATCGAACGATTCGGTTGGGATTAAAAAAACGCCGTTGTTGGCAGCCGGAAATGAATCCAACGCCGACCAGTTGGCGCCGCCGTCGGCAGTATGGCGAAATTTGTTGCCGCGCACCATGACACCGTTTTGGGCATCAAAAAAATGGGTATGAAACCCGGCGCCGGCGCCTTCGAATTGCAACTGCCAGGTAGCGCCGCCATCCTGCGTACGGTAAATCCGGCTTTTGGAGCGGTCGGCCCGGTAGTTCATCGACACCCAGGCCCGGTTGGCGTCGAGCGCCGAAATACCCCATATCACGTATCCTTCGGCGCCGGGAATCTGGCTGTATTTCCAGCTGGCGCCGCCGTCGGCAGTACGGGTGATCCATCCGCTCAGGGTAGGGGCGGAACTCCAGGGAAAAAGGTTGACGCCCGCCCAGTCCACCTGGGCATCGACAGCCCGGTGTGCATCGACGGAAAAGAAAGCGCCGAAAATTTTATCGGCCTGGGGCTCCCATTGGGCGTGTACGGTATGGTTTGCACAGAGGCAAAAAGTGAACAGGAGGAGATTTATGCTGTTTTTCATAGGAAAAATGGTTATTCAAAATAGAAATATTCAGTGGCTCGCGTTGGTACCCCGGTTTATTTTGGACGCCGGAAGCCAGCGGCGGGCGGGCGGCACGGGCCTACCGGTTACCGACCAGTCTGTAACCACACGGTGTTTAGCGTTCGGCGGGTTTTCACCCTTTAAACCTAAGGGGGTATTCCAGTGATAGATGCAGGCCTGCTCCGCGCCGAAACCACCGAGGCCGACCCAACCATGCCGCTCCGATTCAAAATGGAGGGCAAAACCGCTATAATTGAGGGCAAATTCCTCGCCTTTCAGGCTCCAGGTGGCGCCGGAATCTTTGGTTAGCCAGGTTTGCGCGATGTTCAGGTTGAAGTCGGAGCACTGTGTCACATACCAGCCCGGCTTGCCGGGTATCGCCGCAACGGCCTCCACGGTGGCCGCTTCACCGGCCACGGGTGGCGGCGGCGTGATCTGGGACCAGGTAAGTCCGCCATCGGCCGTGGTGAAAAACCGGGGCGGATAAAAATAATAAGGGCTTGCCGCCATACCGTTTCGACCATCCGCGAAGCTGATCATGGAGAGAATGTCGTCATTGCCTAAAAACGGCAGGTCGATCAGGTCCCAGGTTTGGCCTTTGTCGGCGCTTCGGGCCAATTGCTGTAACACCGTGGTGACCCACAAGGTGTCGCCCAGGGCGGTGTACGACCCCGCAAGGGGCAGGTACAGCATGGAATCGGGCAGGCCCATGGCGCCCTCCCCCGACCATGTGATTCCGCCATCCGCAGTGTAGCGGTAATAATTCCGGTTGAGGGCCACGCCGTTCAGCGGGTCGAAGAAATGTACAATGCCCCCGGCGCTCCGGTCTTCCAGTTGCAGCTGCCAGCTGAGTCCGCCGTCGGTGGTGCGGTACAGGCGGTGGCGATTAGGGTCGTCGAACCAGATCAAAGACGCCCAGCAAGTGTTCGCATCCAAAGCGGTTATCGAACCGATCAGGTAGCCTGCCGTGCCGGGAATCGTGTCGTATTCCCAGTTGGCGCCGCCGTCGGTGGTTCGGATGACCCAGGGGCGCAGGGTGGGTACCGTCGTGTAAGAAGACGTGCTTGCGCCGGCCCATACGGTGTTGGAGTCGGTAGCCTGCAGGGTTTGCACGGCAAAATAAGGACCGAAGATACTGTCTGCTTGCGGAGTCCATTGGGCCCGGATGCCGGTGGGAAAGCCGGAAAACAGCAGGCAAAGCAAGAGCAGGGCGCCGGGGCGCCGGGTGGGTGTTGGTAGCATGGTTGTTTAATTTTTAAGAGATTGTTTCGTCGACAGTGTTTTCAGGTTAAGCACTTGATAACCAGAATTTAATGTCAAATGCTATGCTTCACTATGTCCTCAATAATTACGAAGGACGGGGGTTCGGCAACCTTGGTACTTGTAACTTTAATTCGATACAGATCAATTACGGCTCGTTCAAAGTCTAAATCAATAGAAGTTAACATCGTGGTACCGTGTGCCAATCGTGTGCCAGTGGTCTGTTCGAACAACTCTACGTAATAACTATAGCCGGTTGATTCACTTGCCGGAGGCGTCCAAGTTATCCTTGTTCTAAATCTATTGCCCCCGAGCGATTGCGGAGCAGAATAGTTAACATTGGTTACTGGGCTGGGTCCTGATGTAGTTGGCATAGTGAAAAGATTTTAAGCGAAGATGATGGCATTTCCAAAACAAAAAAATAACAATTTCGCCTACTTTTCACCCCGTATTTTTCTTGTTTATTCCTTTACAGTTTATGCAAGGCTCAATTCTGATCCAAACACTTTCCGGGCTGACACCGGCTGAGCGAAAGGAATTGCAATTATTCCTGCACTGTCCGCTGTACAATGGCGGCAAGCACGCCAAACCGATCCTCGCATTATTCACCCTTTTGGAAAATGAAATCCATAAAAAAAATCAAACTGAACTGGACAAAAACCATGTACACGAAGCCCTTTTCCCAGGCAAATCCTACCAGCAGGGGTATTTCGAGAACCTGATGTCAGAACTCATGACGCTTATGCGGCAGTTTCTCGTCCAAAGGGAAATACGTCTGGGCTGGAGCGCTGCATTTGAAAGTTTGGTTATGGCTCGCTTTTATCGCGAGCGCGGGCTGCCTGAGCGAGCCAAACAAGCCATCAACCGCGCAAAATCCGACTTGTCAAATACCGCTGCCGACCTGAGCGACCGCCGTCTGCTGGCGTTTTGGCTGGAACAGGAAATCTCTGTGCAGGAATGCCTCAACAATCAGCGGAAAGGCGATCTGAATGTACCGGGCGCTTTGCATGCCCTGACCGTCTTCTACGGGCATAAACTGTTGGAATTGGTCGCGGTATTTCAGCAGCAGCAACGTGTAGTTCCGGAACTTCAATGGGACTGGGATCCTTTTATTGAACAATTCAGGGAAACCCTGCGTGGAAATAAGCATTTTGACGATCCGGCTATTTTTATGCTCGACGAAGCCCTGAAACTCCTGAAAACCAAACCGGAAAACCCGAAACAGACGCTGGAAGAATTTTTGCAATTATTCAAAACACTAGAAGCCGCTTTACCGCCTGCTCTTCAGAAAATTTTAGCCGCATATTCCCGGAACTTTTGCGTTCAGCATGGCAATGCCATGGACAACACGTTCCGGCTGGGACTATATCGCGAACACCTGGAAAAAGGCTGGCTATACGAGCAGGGCAAATTGCAACCCACTTCCTTTCTCAATCTGGTAAATATTAGCCTGAATGCCGGCGAAACGGATTGGCTTTGGTCATTTCTCCGGGAACATCAGGGCAAAATAGACGGCGAACAGGCCGATCACCTCGTGTTATACAGTTATGCCCGGTATTATTTTCAAAAGGGACAATGGGAAAAAGTAGAGGATGGTATCCTGGAAATCAGCAAATTGCCTAAACTTTTGGATATTGGCCTGGAGAAACTGGTGCGTATTCTGGAAATAAAAACCAGTTATGAGTTGGACCCGCACGGCGACCGGCTTGAAAATGCGCTGAATAATTTTACCATGGTTATTCAAAGGAGCAAACGGGTGCTCGTGGAAAAACACCGCGTGATGGATAAAAATTTTATCGCCGTGGTGCGGCAGATGATTCGTTTCCGGGAACAAATCAATTTGAGAAAACCGGATTTAAAAGGACTTCAAAAAATGTTTGTCCGTGTGGAAGATCATACTTTTCAACTGGCCGAACGCGGCTGGTTGCGTGAAAAACTGAATTCGCTTTGGGAAATGAGTCAGTTAAACAGTAAATTGCAACAGATTACCTTACCTCCAAAAAACCTGCCATGACGCCGCTTTTTAAAAAACTCAATTTCAAAAACCAGGACGCGGCGGTCATCCTGAACGCCCCCGACACGTTCGCTGCCGAAATACAGGCCATGCAGGCTTTCACACGGGTGGAAATCCAGCCCGGAGAAGCAGGTTTCGTCCTGGCTTTCGCCTTCACCCAGGCGGAAGTAGACGCCTTTGCCGCGGTATTTTCAGAAAAAACAAGCGGCGATGCCGTGCTGTGGATTGCCTACCCCAAAGGCAGTTCCAAACGGTATAAGTGCGATTTCAACCGCGATACCGGCTGGGAGGTGTTGGGCAAACTGGGCTTCGAGCCCGTGCGCCAGGTAGCCATCGACGAAGATTGGTCGGCGCTGCGCTTCCGGCGGGTGGAGTTTATCAAAGAAATGACGCGGAGCTTTGCCATGACGGAGGCCGGAAGGGACAAAGTAGCTCCGGCTCCCGTCCCTGAAATGCCGGCCGATCTGGCAGAAGCCCTGCGCAAGGCTCCCGCGGCGCTGGCGTTTTTTGAACAACTGGCGCCTTCACACCGAAAGGAGTATGTCCGGTGGGTGGAGGAGGCGAAAAAGCCGGAGACACGGCAGCGGCGGGTGGAAAAGGCGGTGGAGATGCTATGGTTGGGCCAAAAACGCTCTTAATACCTGTTTTTTCGCCGCTTATCCAGCATATCCACAATCCATATCAATTCAACAACCTCAACAAATACTCCCCATATCCGCTTTTCAGGTACTTCTGCCCCAGCCGTTCGAGTTGGGCGTCGTCGATAAAGCCCATCTCCCAGGCCACTTCTTCGATGCAGCCGATCTTCAGGCCCTGGCGCGCCTCGATGGCCTGCACGAACTGTCCGGCCTGCATGAGCGATTCGTGGGTGCCGGTGTCGAGCCAGGCATAGCCGCGACCCATGACGCGCACCTGCAGGCGGCCCTGGGCCAGGTAGTAGCGGTTGACGTCGGTGATCTCGTATTCGCCGCGGGGGCTGGGTTTGAGGTTCCGGGCCACTTCCACCACCGAGTTGTCGTAAAAATAGAGTCCGGGCACGGCGAAGTTGCTTTTGGGTTTGGCGGGTTTTTCTTCGATACTGAGGGCTTTAAAGTTATCGTCGAATTCCACCACGCCGTAGCGTTCGGGGTCGGCCACCCGGTAGGCGAAAACGATACCGCCTTCGGGATCGGCGCAGGATCGCACCATCTCGCCCAGGCCGGCGCCGTAGAAGATGTTGTCGCCGAGTATCAGCGAGGCCGAATCGGAACCGATAAAAGGCGCGCCCAGCACGAATGCTTGCGCCAGGCCGTTGGGCACGTGTTGTTCAACGTAGGAAAAGTTCATGCCCAGCGCGCTGCCGTCGCCGAAGAGTTCTCGAAACTTGGGCAGGTCGTAAGGCGTGGAGATGATGAGCACGTCGCGGATACCCGCCAGCATGAGCGTACTGAGCGGATAGTAGATCATGGGTTTGTCGTAAACGGGCATGAGCTGTTTGCTCACGGCGAGTGTCAGTGGATAGAGCCGGGTGCCGAGGCCGCCGGCGAGGATAATACCTTTCAATAGTGATGAGTGATGAGTGATGAGTGATGGGCGATGGGCGATGGGCGATGAGCGTGATTTACTGCAAAAAAAATGCCTTCGCAGCGGGCGAGGGCATTTTTTTGGGGAGGAGTATTAAAAATATCTGTGCTAAAATTAAAGCAAAAAATTAAATAATTAATTGGTTTACACTTATTTAAAATAAAAATAAGATAATAAAATACTTAATTTTATACAGT
>CALEYM010000120.1 GCA_937926185.1 uncultured Bacteroidota bacterium
TTGCAGCAAAACCGACAACTCCAATGTTTTATTTTCATTATTTATGCCACGCATTAAAATATTCTCATACCCGCCTTTACGTTTTACGGCCATTTCAATCCCATGTTCAAAAACTTCGGATAAAAAAGACAAAGCATTGGCGAAATTCGATTTCCCGGCCCCATTCGGCCCAACTAAAACTGAAAGCGGCCCCGGTCGAAATGTGATATCGCCGAGTGACTTATAATTTTTAATACGTAGTTCAACTAAACGCATAGGACTTAGACTAAAATTTACTAACCGGATAACACAAAAATAAGCTACTTATTTACTTCCGATTCAATCTTTTTTAAATACGCGTTCATCACCCGCTGCTGAAAATACAAGGGATGGTGTTTCGACACGTAACGCCGCGAGCGCAGGGCGCCGTCGAAGGTATTTTCGTCGAAGTGCCGGAACTTGCGCCGCCAGTAGGCCACCGTCAGGCGCATAGTTTGAACATCGAGCCAGGCGCCCAGGCGACCGTTCAAAATCCATTCGGCCATTTTTTTAAACGCGCCGGGCCGCGGCGGCGGGGTCATTTCAGCGGAACGCCAGGCCAGATTGGGCAAATATTGCTTTGCCCAGTCATTGGCCGCCGCGAAACGTTCGTACCACTCCCGGCCATAAAGCGGAAGCAGGGTCAGGGTTTCGGTTGCCGTGAACAGGTTTTTATCTTCAATTTCCAGGTGTTCGGTGTCGATAAAATAATTGACACAGAAGTACTTATGCGAATTGAACAGGAACAGTTTTTTAAAAACGACCAGCAGGGTGCGCGCCAGCCAAAGCCGGCCCGGTTCGGTGATCAGGAAGTAGTCGATATCGCCGTCGGGAGCCATGCAGTGTTTGGACAAAGAACCGGATACGAATACAGCCCGGATAAACGGAAATGCGCCGATTAGCCGGGCCAGGCGCCGGGCGATGGGTAAATACCGGGCGGCGCGCCGGTTATAGTCGAGCCGGCGCGGCACCCAACCGGGGTCGTTTTTGGACTGGTAGTATGTTCCAAATTGATAAATGAATCCTTCCTGAACCAACTCCGCCAATTTTTCGGCCAGCAGCAGAGGCGTTTCCTCCGGGCAATTGGCAAACTCAAAAAGCTCCGTTGCCGTCAGCGGATGCTGAAATATCTCGAAATACCACAGGGCGCTCAGGAGTGCGCGTTTGGCGGAACAGGGCGCCGGAAAAGCAGATAGCGTGGACATTGCCGCGTCGAACATGGATTTTGACCAAACCAAGGTAAAGGCCTTGACACCAAACGACCAACCCTTCCGGTTAAAATGGGAGAAATTGACCACTTCAGGCATTTAAAATCGCAATTACCGATAATGCGCTGTGGAGAAAATCATTTCCGGTGTACTTTGCCAGACAGGCAAAATAAATGACATAAATATATGTTTGGCAAGCTACTCTTGTTGATATGCGTGGATTTTGTGTCACCGTCCGACTCCTTGTTTCCTGAAATGGTACCCGTGAAAGGCGGTACATTTTTTGCCGGCGATTCCCTCGGCGACTCCGACGAGCGCCCCCTCCGCCAGGTAACGCTGCGGGATTTTTATATGGCCAAAACGGAAACCACCCTGGCCCAATTCGACACCTTTGTAAAAGCCACGGGCTACCGCACCGACGCCGAGCAGGGCGGCGGCAGCTACGTGTGGACAGCCCTCGGCTGGCACCAGAAAGCCGGCGTCGACTGGCGTTGCGATGAAAAAGGCGGGCGGCGACCTGTAGGGTCAGGGAATTACCCCGTGATGCATGTCAGTTGGAACGATGCCGCGCAGTATTGCAACTGGCTCAGTGAAAAGGCTGGTTTTCAAACGGTTTATACTTTTTTTCCCGATTCCGTGGCCGCCGATCTGACCGTCGACGGCTACCGCCTGCCTACCGAGGCCGAGTGGGAATATGCCGCCGGGGGCGGGAAGGAGCGAAAGCCGTACGTTTTTTCCGGGAGCCATAACCTGCACGAAGTAGCCTGGTATGCCGGCAACGCCCGCCGGGGCGCGCATCCCGCGGGACAGAAGAAGGCCAATGCGCTTGGGCTGCACGATTGCAGCGGGAACGTGTGGGAATGGTGTCACGACTGGTATGCACCCGATTACTACGCCCAAAGCCGGGAGGCGCTGAATCCGTCGGGCCCGGCGCAGGGCGCCCTGCGCGCCGTGCGCGGCGGCTCCTGGAGCAACAATCCCAGACACTGCCGGTTGAGCAACCGGAGCAGCCGGTTCGCAGATGCGCGGGATTGTAATTTGGGGTTTAGGGTAGTGCAGTAAGTCCGTCTGACAGACGGACTGAACAAAATTTGGAAAACCTGATTGCAAAAGCGACCTTTGCGCCCCGATGAAGAAAGCCATGCTCCTCCTCGAAGACGGCGCCGTTTTTACGGGCCGTGCCGCCGGTAAAATCGGCACCACCACCGGCGAAATTTGCTTCAACACCGGCATGACCGGCTACCAGGAAATTTTTACCGACCCCTCCTATACCGGCCAGATACTGGTGGCCACCAACGTCCATATCGGCAACTATGGTATTAAGAACGAAGAAGTGGAAAGCGAAAGCATCAAAATCGCCGGCTTCGTGTGCCGTAATTTCAACGTGCCGTACAGCCGGGCGCTGGCCGACAAAACCATTCAGGAATATTTTGAACAGGAAAACTTAGTGGCCATCGAGGATGTGGATACCCGCGCGTTGGTGCAGCATATCCGCATCCGGGGCGCGATGAACGGCATAATATCTTCTGAAATTGACGACCTGGATGAGCTGAAAAAACGGCTGCGCGAAACGCCGGACATGGCCGGCCTCGAATTGTCGAGCCGGGTGACCACTAAAATTCCGTATTACATCGGTAATCCCGATGCCCCGCGCCGTATCGCGGTGATGGATTTCGGCGTAAAAAAGAACATCCTGCGTTGTTTTGCCGAACGCAACTGCTACCTGAAAGTATTCCCTGCGCGCACTGCTTTCGAAGAAATCAAAGCCTGGAACCCCGACGGCTACTTCCTGTCCAATGGCCCCGGTGACCCGGCTTCGATGGATTACGCGGTGGAATTGGTGAAAAAAATGCTGGCCGACGAAAAACCGCTGTTCGGCATCTGCCTGGGGCAGCAACTGCTGGCCCTTGCCGCCGGCCTGCCCACCTACAAACTGCACCACGGCCACCGCGGCATCAACCATCCGGTGAAAAACCTGCTCACGGGCCGCTGCGAAGTGACCAGCCAAAACCACGGCTTCGGCGTGCTGGAGCAAGCCGTGTACGACTCGCCCAGCCTCGTGGAAGCCACGCATATCAACCTGAACGACAACACGGTGGAAGGCATCCGGCTGAAACAAAAACCGGCTTTTTCGGTGCAATACCACCCGGAAGCTAATCCCGGTCCGCACGATGCGCGGTATTTGTTTGATCAGTTTTTGGGGATGGTTTAATCTTCCCCCGCCATTTCCCTAAGCATCGCGGCGCCGGTCAATCCGGCGAAGTCGTTAAGGCGTGAATGATTCCGGTTTTCAGTACAAGGTCATACCTTCGCGACCTATGCATATCCAAATCAAAACACCGCTGCTGCTCCTGCTTTCTCTTGGAGTAGAATACCTGCTTCCGGCTCAAAAAGAAACGCCGCCTATTCCCGCCGTGCACGCCAACCTGCAGTACGACAAAAAAGGCAACCTGCAGGGCAAAGCCGCCGACGGTTCCGCGGTCAACCTGTACCGGAAACCCGCCTGGTTTACGCTCGGCGGCGTGACGCCCGAAGTGCGCGGCGAAAAAGACGGCCTGCGCCTGCAATTTTCCGCCGAACGCCTGTGGGGCGGCACTGTCGTGTATGGCCTGATCCCTTATGGCCAGCATACCTACCCAGCGGCGGTATTGCGCTTCGAGGCCGGTATCGACAGCACTGGAGCGACCTTTTTACCCGTTCGTAAAGACCTGAAAGAGGGCTACGACCACACCGGTTGGCAAAAAAGCGGCCAGGGTGTGATCGGCTACCGCCTGATCGATGCGCAGGGAAATATGATCCATGAAGGTAAAACGGCCTTTTCCGCGGATGATAAAAGTTTTTCGCCCCTGCCAGTCGTGTTGCGCGGCCCATTCCTTTCCTGCCAAACCGACTCGAGCATTACCATCTGGTACGAAACTTCCGAACCCGTGGAAACACGGGTTGAAATCCCCGGCTTGTCGCTGGTATTTAAAAGCGAAACCAAAGCGCTTCGCCATGAATACGCCGTTAAAGGCCTGCGCCCCGATACGCATTACGAATATGCCATTCGCTGCGGCGATCTGCGGCAGCATTACCGGTTCTCTACCGCACCTGCGCCTGGCTCCAATCTGGCGTTCACTTTTGCCTACGCCAGCGATTCACGCAGCGGCTACGGCGGCGGCGAACGCAACATCTACGGCGCCAACAGCCAGATCATGGGCCGCATCGGGGCGCTGGCCCTGCGGGAAGACGCGGCTTTCGTGCAGTTCACCGGCGACCTGTTCGACGGCTACGTGAGCGACCCGGACGAATGGCGCCTGCAGGCAGCCAACTGGATACATGCCGTGGAACCCTACTGGCATTACATCCCCTTCAATGTGGGCATGGGCAACCACGAGTCGCTCGGCTGGGCTTCCGCCGAACGCAATTGGGTAGCCCTCGACGGATTCCCCTACGAAACGCACTCCGCCGAGGCGTTGTTTGCAGCCACTTTTGTCAATCCGATCAACGGCCCCGAAAGCGAGGACGGCGCCGTGTACGACCCCAACCCCGACGTGCCGGGCGATTTTCCCAGCTACCGCGAAAACGTTTTTGCCTATACGCACGGCAACACGGCCATGGTGGTATTGAATTCCAATTACTGGTTCGCGCCACTGCTGCGCGGCCTGCGACCCATCGGCGGCAACCTGCATGGTTACGTCATGGACCGCCAGCTGGAATGGCTCGACCAAACCCTCCAGTCATTCGAGGCGGATACCAATATCCTGCATGTATTTATCACCATTCACACCCCGCCTTTTCCCAATGGCGGCCATCGCGGCGATTGCATGTGGTACAACGGCGACAACGGCAACCGGCCCTACGTCGCCGGCAAGGGTCTGGCAAAGGGCATCATCGAGCGCCGGGATGAAATACTCGACCGCTGTGTAAACCGCTCCTCTAAAGTGGTAGCTTTCCTGTGCGGCGACGAACACAATTACAACCGCATGATTATCGACGACCAAACCCCGCGTTATCCCGATCCCTGGTTTTTTGATCGGCAGCCGCTGAAGCGTCCCGTATGGCAGATCATCAACGGGGCCGCCGGCGCGCCTTTCTATGCGCAGCAGCAGACGCCCTGGTCGGCGGCGGTACAGGGATTTACGGTGCAAAATGCCCTGTGCCTGTTCGATATTTCAGGAAAAGAAATTGTGATGCGGGTGGTGAATCCAGATACCCTGGAAGAAATCGACCGGATACAACTCCGGTGATATGAAAAGTACTTTTAGACAAAATGGCACTTCATTCATCACTCATAAATCCCCCAGTTGTGGCCGGATGAGCAACTCCTCCACGACAGCCGAGTCGGACAGATCGTATGCGGCCCAAACCAGTTTGGCAATATCTTCCGGCTGCATCAGGCGTTCGGGCGGGAAATCGGCGCCCGCCCAGGAGTCCGACCAGGTGGCGCCGGGCAGCAGCGACGTCACTTTTATACCTTCCGGTTTCATTTCTTCCCGCAGCGCCCTGGAGAAACCCAGCAGGGCAAATTTGGTAATAGTATAGGCCCCGCCGTTAGGATAAGAGGCGATACTGGCTATGCTGCAGAGATTGAAAATATGTCCCTTCCGGTAGGAACGCATGAGTGGCAGCAGCAACCGCGTCAGGTGGTAGGCACTGTACAGGTTTATTTCCATCAGGGTTTCCAGGGTTCCTTCAGGCTCACTATTGACCGTGCCGGGCAAATAAATGCCGGCATTGTTGATCAGCACATCGAGCCTTGGCCAGGTAGCGCGCACGAAGTCGGCAAAATGGAGGATATCTGCTTTTTTGCTCAGGTCGGCAGCACAGGTAAACAGCCGGCGCCCCGGAAACAGTTCCTTCCAATCGGTTTGCATGGCGTCCAGGTCTTCCCGGGTACGGGCGCACACGCACACGTCGAATCCGCGGGCGGCAAATATTTCGGCAAATGCGCGACCCAACCCCTTGGTGCCGCCGGTGACCACAATAGTTGGCGCTCGATCAGTGGTGGAAGATAATTGCACGTGATTTTTATTTTCTTTTGAATAACCCCACTCTAAACCCTCTAAACCCTCTAAACCCTTGCGGTGCGACATAAAGTTTTA
>CALEYM010000121.1 GCA_937926185.1 uncultured Bacteroidota bacterium
CAGCTCTTGGCACTGTATGTAGATTGGGAAAGGTTGCGATACCAAGAGCTGGGTTAATCCGCAATCCGCAATCCGCAATCCGCAATCAATTAAAACTGATATAATCGCTCGGATTCACCGGCCTGCCCTTGTGCCATAACTCGAAGTGCAGGTGCGGGCCGGAAGTGTTTTCGCCCGAATTGCCGATAATGGCGATGGCTTCCCCGGCCTTGATCGTGCTGCCGGTTTCTTTCAGCAAAACGGAGTTGTGCTTATACATCGTTACCACGTTGTTGGGATGCTGAATGGCGATGCTGTAACCGGTTTCCACCGTGTAGCCGGCAGAGATCACCACCCCGTCGGCCGCGGCTTTGACGGCGGTGTTTTTAGGTGCGGCCACGTCGATACCGAAGTGATTTTTTTGCAGATCAAACACGGAGGTTACCTCCCCGGAAACGGGCGGCATAAAAAACAGCTGCTCCAGGGGCTGCTCGCGCGACAGCAATACCG
Source organism: uncultured Bacteroidota bacterium (assembly GCA_937926185.1). Lineage (GTDB taxonomy): Bacteria > Bacteroidota > Bacteroidia > Chitinophagales > Saprospiraceae > M3007. The sequence goes on from CALEYM010000121.1 coordinate 490, forward strand.
GCAGCCCGCCCGACGCGGGTTCACCGCCTGAAAAAGTACCGCTGGCCACGGCGTTGCGCAGTTGCTCGTCTTCGCCGATGCGTTCCACGGTTTTGGCCGCGGTATCGGCCGGATTGACCGGCTGGCCTTTTTTCTTCACCGCTTCCTTGGTGAAATCGGACATGTCGCCCACCAGTATTTTCCGGAAATTTTCGTTGTAGGCGCGATGCGCCTGTATCTCGTCTTCCAGATCGGACACCTTCGTAGTCAGCTCGGCAATTTCCGCATCGCGCCGGAAATCTCCGTATCCGGGGATATACCGTTTGAGCGGCGTGTACACGATGAGCAGGGTCACCAGGATGGCCGTGCCCACGACCAGGGAACTCAGGAAAATATATACACTCAGCGGCGTCAGCTTCAGCGAAGTCAGCTCCTCGAAAGTTTCGTCGTTCATGATCACCAGGCGGTATTTGTCGCGCAGTTGCGACATCAGGCTGCGGTCGTCGTCGCCGCTGCGCCGGAAAAACGCGCCCAGTTTTTTTATAAAAGCGAGATATTTTTGCATCGGTTTACTATAAACGCCGCAAAGTTCGGGCAAAATGCCTTGTCCGCGGCATAAATATTCGTCTCCGGGCATCGAATTTGTGTTAAATTGACTTGCCCGGACAACCTGTTGCACATAAATCGCGCCATTTAGCACCACTGCCGCCCCCGCGCGGCGTCGATTCAATTTTAACGGGAATATGAAAAACATCCGGATCATACTGCTTTCCCTGGTTGCCGTCTTGCTGACCGCCGGTTGCGTCACCACCAAGAAAAAAAATGCGGAAGTCGGCTGGTTCAAAAAAGGTTACCACAACCTGACTTCGAAATACAACTATTGGTTCAACGCCGATGAGTTGCTGCGGTTCACCATGATCAAAATGGAGGATTCGCACAAAGACAATTACAGCCAGATACTCGACCTGTATCCTTACGCCGCCGTCGACCCCCAACCTGTGCAGGGCGATCTGGATAATGTGATCAAAAAATCGTCGATGGCTATCGCTATCCACCGCGTGAGCGACTGGACCGACGACTGCTACACGATGATCGGACAATCGCAATACCTTAAACGCGACTTCGAGACAGCCGAATCTACGTTCAAATATATTCAGGACGAATACGACCCGAAGAAAAAAACCAAGTCGAAACTGAAAAGCGGAAAGAAGAAAAAGGAAACGGTAAAGAAGAAAAAGAAGAAACCTTCGAAAAAGAAAAAACCTTCGAAAAAGAAGAAGTCGTCGAAAAAGAAAAAGTCAGCCAAAAAAAGTTCGGCCAAGGACGCCAAAACAACCGATGCCAAAAAACCGGCGGCAACCAAACCGAAAAAAGCTGCCGAAGAGCCGCCGGTAACCGGAGAAAACCCTTATGATAAAGGAATGATCCAACGTACCGCCGCTTTCCCCAAAGCCATGATCTGGTATGGCAGGACGCTGGTGGAGCGCGAAAAATATGACGAGGCCGACTTTTTGTTCCGCGACCTCGAACAGGATTACTTTTTCCCGCCGGAACTGCGCCAGGACCTGTACACCGCGGAAGCCTACCTTTGGATCAAACAAAAACGCTACGAAAGGGCTTTGGCGCCCCTGGAACAGGCCATTCAACACGCCGGCAAAAAAAAGGATCGCGCGCGCCTGGCCTATATTCTCGCCCAACTGTACGAACGGGCCGGTCAATTCGACAAGGCTTACGCCGCACTCGAAACCGCACTGAACAGCAACCCGGAATATGAAATGGAGTTCAACGCCCGCCTGCATTTGATACAGGCCGGATGGGCCCATGGCAAAATGACCAGCGCAGAAGCGAACAAGGCGCTGGAAAAGATGACCAAAGACGCCAAAAACTTCGAATACCGGGATCAGATCTATTTCACCATGGCCCAGATAGCCCTGAAAGACGGACTGAAAAAAGACGCCATGGCGCTCCTGCGGCAGTCGCTGAGTTACAGCCAGGGCAATAACGCCCAGCGCAGCGAATCCTACCTGCTGCTGGCCGACCTTTACTTCGAAGCGGAAGACTTTGTGGCCGCCAAAAGTTACTTCGACAGCACCCTGACCGTCCTGCCAGCCATCGACGAACGGTATGCCCGCGTAAAACAATACGCCGAAAACCTTACCGATATCGCCCGGCTCATTACCCTCATCGCCAACAACGACAGTATCGTTCGTATCTACAACATGAGCGACGCGGAGCGCAAGGAACTGGCCAAAAAAATTAAAAAACAACGCGATGAAGAGGAAGCCGCGGCAGCCCGCGCGCTGGCACAGGCGCAAGCCCCCGCGCCGGGTGGCGGTATCAAAACGCTGTCAGCGCCCATCGCCGGCGTAAAACCTTCGTCCTTTTACTTCTACAACGAATCCTTCGTCAAAAAAGGTAAAAAAGACTTCAACAAAACCTGGGGCGACCGCAAACTGGAAGACAACTGGCGCCGCGGCAGCCGGTCTTCCGCCGGAGGTCAGGGCGACCTCGCCGATGCCGACAGCCTGGCCAACGACGTCAGCGACAACGTTATCGCCGACCTGTTCCAGGGCATCCCCCGCAACGAGGCAGAGATGGCCGTGTTGCACCTGTCGACCTACGAAGCCATGTACAACCTCGGCGTGCTTTTCCGCGACAAGCTGAAAAACAACCGCCGCTGTACGGGCACACTCGAAGACATGCAAACCCGCTATCCGGACACCCTCAAATACGAAAAAGAAACCTGGTACTACTGCTACCTGGCTTTCAACGACCTGGGCAACCGCGAACGCGCCCAGTACTACCTGGACAAACTGGTGGGCAAATACCCCAACAGTCCCTTCGCCCGGGCGCTGACCGACCCGAATTTCGCCAGCGCGGCCAAAGAACGCGAACGCGAACTCAATCAATACTACGAGCAAACCTACTCTTTCTTCCGGAACGGCGATTACCGTTCGGCTTTCGACCGCTGCCAGGAAGCGCCCAAAAAATACGGCTCCACCAATCCGCTGATGGCCAAATTCGCCCTGCTCAGCGCCTTGTGCACCGGCAATTTGCAGGGCAACGACGCATACTGCCAGTCGCTGAAAGAGGTGATCGCCCGCTACCCGGAAAGCGCCGAAGCCACCCGCGCCCGGGAAATCGCCCGACTGCTCTCGTGCAAAGGCTTTGAAGTGCCGGACAGCAAAGCCAATAACGCGAACACCGCCTCACTCGACGACGCTTTCTCACTCGACAACGACAAACTGCACTACATCCTCGTGGCCGTCTCAGGCGATGTACGGCTCGACGACATCAAAGTAGCCGTATCCGACTACAACCGGGAATACCACAAACTGGACCAACTGCGCATCTCCAACATCTTCCTCGGTACCGACACCAATACGCCGATCGTCGTGATCCGTAAATTCGACAGCCGGGAACAGGCCATGCGCTACTACAACGAGGTAAGAGACCGCAAGGAATTCCTCGGCGAAACCAGTAAAAAGACTTACAACAAGGAAATTTTCGCCATTACGCAGGAAAACTACCGCCGGGTGCTGAAAAACAAGACGCTGGACGGGTACCGGGAGTTTTTTATGGATAATTATCTGCAGAAGTAAGTATAGTGTTGTTTAAGTATACCAACTTTGCACCTCGAAATCACTAAATAAACATCTTTTGGAGTTCTCTGAATTTGGCTTTCACCCCGACCTGCTCGCCGGCATCGATACCCTGAATTTTAAAACGGCTACTCCCATACAGGAACAGGCCATTCCCCTCATTTTACAAGGAAAAGACCTGATCGGAATTGCCCAAACCGGCACCGGAAAAACAGCCGCCTTCATTCTGCCCATTCTTGATCAAATCATGGATGAAGCCGACGGGCATTATACCCGCGCACTGGTGGTGGTACCCACCCGGGAACTGGCCGTGCAAATCGACCAGGCCGTGGAGATTTATTCCTATTTCACCGGCATTTCATGCATAGCCGTGTACGGCGGCAGCGGCGGCAGCGAGTTCGCCCAGGAACGCAACGCCATTACCCGCGGCGTCGATCTGATCATCGCTACTCCGGGACGCCTCATCGCCCATATCAACATGGGCTACGTCGACTTTTCCAAACTGAAATTTCTGGTCCTCGACGAAGCCGACCGCATGCTCGACATGGGTTTTATGCCCGACATCCAGCGCATCGTGGCCAAACTGAACCCCAACCGGCAAAACCTCCTGTTCTCTGCCACCATGCCCCAGGGCGTCATGCGCCTGGCCCGCACCCTGCTGCGCGATCCCGCCACCGTGAAAATCGCCCTTTCGAAACCCGCCGAAGGCGTTAAACAAGGCGCCTACGTAGTCACGGAAGAACAAAAACTACCCCTGCTGCTCGAATTGCTGAATACCCGCGAAGGCGAACGTATCCTGATTTTCAGTTCAACCAAGCAGGCTGTCGGCAAACTTTTTCAAAAACTAAAATCCCGCAACCTCAACGCCGGACAGATCAGCAGCGACCTCGAACAGAGCGAACGCGAGAAGATCATGCTCGCCTTCCGCAACCGCCAGGTGGATATCCTCGTGGCTACCGACGTGCTCAGCCGCGGCATCGACATCGACGGCATCGATCTGGTGCTCAACTACGACGTACCGCAGGACGCCGAAGACTACGTGCACCGCGTGGGCCGCACCGCCCGCGCCGCCCGCGAAGGCGCCGCCATTACCCTCATCGCTCCCACCGACCAGCGGCGTTTCCAACGCATCGAAACGCTTATCGGGAATGAAGTGGAAAAGCTGCCCGTTCCGGCTTCCCTTGGCCCGGCGCCTGAATACGCACCCGCAAAATACGCGGAGCAACGGCGTGGAAAACCCCGGGGCGGCGGCGATAAAAAAGCCCCTTTCCGCGGGAAAAGAAGGCAAGACGGGCGAAAAGGGGGCAGCGGGAAAAAGACAGCCTGAGTATTAGCCCTTTGCTTGCTGGGTTATTTTAAATTGCTGAGTATTCTGCGCACCAACCCTGGCCCCTCATACACCAACCCTGAATACACCTGTACCAGATCGGCCCCGGCCGCCAGTTTTTCCCTTGCCGCTTCCGCCGAATCGATGCCGCCCACGCCTATAATGACCGGCCCGGCGCCCAGTTTTTTCCGCAGATACCGGATCACTGCCGAGGAACGCGCCCGTAGCGGCGCGCCGCTAAGCCCACCGGCGCCCATTCTTTCCACTACATTGGCCGGCGTGGTAAGTCCTTCACGGGAAACAGTCGTATTGGTGGCAATGACGCCGCTCAGCCCCGTGTCGCGTACAATGGCGGCGATATCATCCAACTGGCTGTCGTTCAGGTCGGGAGCGATTTTGAGCAGCAGCGGTTTGGGTTGGGCATACGTCCGGTTCTTTTCCTGTAAAATCCGAAGCAGCCGGGTGAGCGGTTCTTTCTCCTGGAGTTCGCGCAGACCGGGCGTATTGGGCGAACTGACGTTGACCACGAAGTAGTCCACATACGGAAACAAGATTTCAAAACAGCGCAGGTAATCGTCCGCCGCCTGATCGTTCGGGGTGGCTTTGTTTTTGCCGATGTTTCCGCCGATGATAATGCCGCCGGGCAAGCCCTTTTCCCTCAGGCGCCGCAAACGGCCGGCCAGCGCCTCCAAGCCTTCGTTGTTGAAACCCATGCGGTTGATGAGCGCCCCGTCGGCGGGCAGTCGGAACAGGCGCGGCCGGGGGTTGCCACCCTGCGGTTGGGGCGTTACGGTGCCCACTTCTATAAATCCGAAGCCCAGGCAGGCCAGGCCTTCGATGTGTTTGCCGTCTTTGTCGAACCCGGCGGCCAGGCCCACCGGGTTGGGGAATGTCAGCCCCCCGACCTGCCTTTCCAGGCGTTTATCCTCCACACTGTACCAATGCCGGAGCAGCCGGTGGAAGAGCGGAATATTGGCTGCCAGATCGAGCAGGGCGACGGTGACGCGGTGTGCGGTTTCGGGAGAAAGGAGAAACAGGAGCGGCTTAAACAATCGGTACATGCCGCAAAGATCGGAAAATCAGTGGCGTATCTCCGCTGCCAGTCCTTCCAAATCCCGCACCAGCAGACGCGAGCGGTTGAAAGTCAGCAACTTTTTGTAACGCAGGTCGTTGAGCGTGGTGGTCACCGTTTGGCGGCTGGTGGCGGTCATATTGGCGATTTCCTGGTGGGTGATGGGTTTGCGGATCACCCATTCGTAGCCCACCCGCTGGCCTTTGGAGCGGGCCAGTTGCACCAAAAATTCCACGATCCGGCTGCGGCTGTCGCGAAACACCATCGATTCGAGGCGGCGTTCCATTTCCAGCTGGCGGTTGCCGAAAATGCGCATGAAGAACAAGTGGAGGTCGCTGCGCTCCCGCATCAGTTCGTGCAATTCATCCAGCGTGACAACGCAAACGGTAGTGTTTTCAAGGGCCGCGGCCCAGTCGCGGCGGCGCTCCTCTCCTACGAGGGCCAGCTCGCCGAACACCTCGCCTTTGCCGAGAATGGCCTTGGTGATCTCCTTGCCCTCCTCGTTCATCGTCGAAATTTTTACGCGGCCTTCGGTGATAAAAAACACGCGGTCGGACAGGTCGTCGGGCACAAAAAACGATTCATTTTTACCGTAAGTGCGGTGCAAATGATGGGCCATGCGTTCCTTGTCGCCGAGTTTGCCCGGACAGAGCAGGTGCGTGACGTCGATGTTTTCCAGATGCCATAGTGCTTGCATGGACAGGGCGCGCGGTTTGGGCGGAGTAGTGGCCGGACGTTGAAGAATTGCTGTCATAAGGCTTTTTTGAGGGCAAAGTTGGCGGCAAGGGGGCGGGCAATTTGTTACTGGCAGGACATTTTGAAAAAAAGTCCTCACTCGTCCAGTTTCAAATCGAACCGTTGCAACAAATCCGTGACCAATGGGTTCATCTCGCGCATTTTATCCAGCTTTTCTTTTGTCGTGAGCGGTTTTTTCGGCTGGTTGGCAGCCTGCATTTCGGCGGCTTTGGCCTCGTCGATATCTACCCGGATCTTCAGCGCGGGGTCCTGCAGCCGGGCGCGCAGGGTGTCGAGCAGGCGGGACATTTCTTCCTGGATCAGGCCGCGATGTACGCTCAGCCCTACCACGGCCACCAGGGTTTTATCTTCCAGCCGCAGGGTGGCGCCGGCCATCGCCTGCCGCAGGGTGGGCGATGGGTTCAGTTCGGCGAAAGCCGCCCACTCACTCCGGGCGTTCTCGATGTCGAGCCGGCTCTCCATTCCCGCTTTTTCCGCTTCCTCCACGGCCACGGCTTCTTCAAAATCTTCCAGGCGCAGCGAAATTTTATCGGCGCGTTTCAGGCCGAGCCGAATTTCCGTATTCAGGGCGCTCATAGCCTCCTGGCTCAACTCCGCCGCGTTGGAAACGGTGGACGGTGGACGGTGGACGGGAGACGGTGGACGGGAAACGGTGGACGGTTCGGCCATGCCTTCGCTGCCGTCCACCGTCGACCGTCCACCGTCCCCTGTCTCCCGTCTCCCGTCGACCGTCCCCCGTCCACCGTCCACCGTCAGGTCAGAAGTTTTTTTTTCCAGCAGGCCGGCTGCCTGCACGGCCCGGTTGATGTAGCACATTTTCAGGAGCGCCATTTCGAGGTGCAGGCGTTTGTGGCGGGCCATTTTCAGGTTGACGTCGCAGTCGTTGGCGATGCCGAGGGCGCTGAGCAGGAAAGAATTTGGCGACAGCGCGGCCTGCCGGCGGTAGCGCTCGCGCAGGCTTTCGCCCACTTCGAGCAGGGCGAGCGTACTCTCGTCTTTGCAAACGAGGATATTGCGCAGGTGTTCGGCCAAGCCGGTGAGAAATACTTCGGGTTCGAAACCTTTGCGCAGGATCAGGTCGAAAAGATTCAGAATGGCGGGCGCGTCTTCGGCCAGCAGGGCGTCGGTGACCTGAAAATAATAATCGTAATCGAGTACGTTCAGGTTGTCGATGACGTCGTCGTAGCGGATTTTTTTACCCGCCGCGGCGCTGCCGATACGGTCGAAGATCGAGAGGGCGTCGCGCAGGGCGCCGTCGGCTTTTTGGGCGATAATATGCAGGGCATCCTCCTCGGCTTCCAGCCCTTCTTTTTCGCAGATATTTTTCAGGTGCAGCACCATGTCGCCCACGCTGATGCGGCGGAAATCGAATATCTGGCAACGCGACAGGATGGTGGGGATGATCTTGTGTTTTTCAGTGGTAGCCAGGATAAAAATGGCGTAGGGCGGCGGCTCCTCGAGCGTTTTCAGGAATGCGTTGAAAGCCGACTGCGACAACATGTGCACCTCGTCGATGATGTACACTTTGAACTTGCCGCGCTGCGGCGGCACCCGCACTTTGTCCACCAGCGCGCGAATGTCGTCCACGCTGTTGTTCGACGCGGCGTCCAGTTCGAAGATATTCCAGGAAGCGTCTTCGTTGAAAGCCGTGCAGGAAGGGCACTGATTACATGCCTCGTTGTCTTTGGTTCTGTTTTCGCAATTGAGAATCTTTGCCAGTATGCGCGCGCAGGTGGTTTTGCCCACGCCGCGGGGCCCGCAGAACAGGAACGCGTGCGCCACGTGGTCGATGGCCAAGGCGTTTTTCAGCGTCTGGGCTACGTGCTGCTGACCCACAACGTCCTCGAAACGCTGCGGGCGGTATTTACGGGCGGAAACGACAAAGTGGCTCATTGCATTGCAAAAGTACGACGTTTAAGGGGAGAAACGCAGGCTTTATGAGGAGAAGTTTTCCACACTGCGCGACCGGGTCAAACAAAACAGGGATTTATTCTGCGATTGTCAATTGGATACCTCCGCCGGTTCGGCAAAGGTCTGCCAATCTGGCTTGTCGGCATCCACACCCGGGTTCATATTGTCGTAATAACCTTGTATGTCCTCCGCATAAGCGCGCAGCGCTTCCAGAAAGTCGGGCAGCGTTCTATTTTCCCAGGTCTGCGGGTTTTCTGAAAAGTCCCGGTGCAAAAGATCGAGAAACTGAATAAAGGATGGCCGGTCGCTTACTTTGAAATCGTTGAGCAGGTTGTTCATATAGGTGTTCTTAGTTTTGCTTTGGGCCATCTGTAGTTTCAGGTCCCGGACTTCGGCTTCCAATTGACCGATCCGCTTCCGCATTCATGACGGAAAGTTACCTGAGTTTTCGGTTTTTTTCTTCAATAGGTAGGTCGTTGATGCTGGCATAACGTTTGCGCATCAGGCCGTTCTCATCAAACTCCCAGTTTTCGTTGCCATAGGCCCGCCACCACTGGCCGTTCGCGTCGTGGTATTCATACTCGAAACGGACGGCGATGCGGTTGCCCGTGTGCGCCCAGTATTCTTTTTTGAGTTTGTACTGGCGCTCTTTCTGCCACTTTTCGGTGAGGAACCGGACGATTTCCGACCGGCCATTGATAAACAGGTTGCGGTTGCGCCATTCGCTGTCGGGGGTGTAAGCCAGCGACACGCGCAGGGGGTCCTGGCTGTTCCAGGCGTCTTCGGCCATCTGGATTTTTTGCCTGGCGGTTTCTTCGGTAAAGGGAGGCAAAGGTGGACGTTGGTTATCCATATCGCGGTAGTGTTTTTTTGTAAAAATGAGTGGCGTGGCCGTGCGCTGCCGGAGCCTGGCGGGCAATCTGAGGTCTACCTGGCAGACTCAGCAGCGCACGGGATGCTTGACTTTAAACATGCGCTCCGGCGGCAATCAGTTCAGGCGCCAGCGGGAAGTCAATCGGGATTTGGGTGATGTTGTGCAGGTAGTTCATCGCCACTTTGTCGGCGACGGCCATCACTACATCCACAAGGCTGCCTTTGGTGTAGCCGGCGGCGTAGAACCGGGAGAGCGTTTCATCGGAAGGTTTGCCGCGAAAAGCGGTGATTTCGTGGCTCAGGCGGGCCAAGGCGTCCAGTTTTGGGTCAAAAGAGGCGGAACCGGTACGGATTTCGAGGATCTGTTCGTCGCTGAAGCCGTTCATTTTGCCCAGAACGGTATGGGCCGACTGGCAGTAGCGACAGTCGTTTTCCTGGCTGACCACGAGGTTGACCAACTCTTTTTCTTTTTTGGACAAAGAAGTTTTACCGTTTTGGAATTGGAGGTAATTGCCCAGCGCGGTGTCGCTGTGGGCCATAGCGGCGTAGAGATTGGGCACAAAGCCGAGCGCGCCTTTCAGGTTGTCGAAAATGGCTTGGTTGCCGGTGCTTACCTGGTCTCTGGAAGGAACATTGAATGGTGTCATCTTTTTAAGATTTTGACGGTGAAAATGATGACACAAAGGTGGGGGCATCGCGAGGGGGGCAAATAGACAGGGTTTCCCGCTGAAGTAGCAATTCTTCCCTATCGCAGGATTCCTTCCCGGAACTCGCTTGGCGACACGCCTTCCTGCGCTTTGAAAAAGCGGCTAAACGTCTGTAAGTCCTCGTAGCCGAGTTCGTAGGCGATTTCTTTTACCGGCATGTCAGCGTAGTGCAGCAGCCGCCGCGCTTCCAGCATTTTTCGCTCCTGGATGAGTTGCAGGGGCGTTTTTGCGCCAAAGCGGGAAAACAGGTTGGAGATGGTTTTGGGCGATTTGTGCAACATTTTGGCGTATTCGGCCACGGTGTGCTTGGTCTTGAAGTGCTGCTCGACCAAAAAATTGTACTCCCGGATCAGGTCCATCTGGGTGCTTTCGGATGCTGTTCCCGCCATTTTTTGGGCCTTGTATAGCCGGGTGCTGAGGATGAGCAGGCGCTTGAGCATCATCTGCAACATCTCGATTTGCAGGGAGTCGCGCGATTGCATTTCGATGCAAAACATCCGCCAGAGGAGGTCGAATTTTTCCAGTTCGCCGGCAGGTATGCGAAAAACCGGCAATTGCGAAGCGCCAAAAAACAGGATGCCCTTGCAGCCCACCTCGCTGTCCCGGTCAATGACGCAGAAGAAGGGGCGGTTGAACCTGACCATGCGCAGCGACGATACTTTCTTTGCGTTCAACCGGTGGAACTGGGTGAGGCACACCACCTCGTTTTCCTCAAAAGTGTAGTCCCTGCCGTCAATGTTCAGTTGGTTGCCGCCTGCCGTCATCCAGAGCAGCGACTGTTCCTGGGTGGCAGGCTTTTTCAATAAGTGGCAGTTGTCAGGGGTGATTTCTACCAGCAGCAGGTATTCGTCGGTGTGTCCTTGGTACTCCATAATATTGCCGTTGACATGGCAAGATGCAGGTTGCTGGAAAAACTACGGCAGAAATGGTGACGGATGCTCAGCCAATCGCTTCCCGTAATTTGTTGTTCCAACGCGGATAAACAAACCGGCAGGGATTTGGTTGATTTGCCGGGTTTCGCAATCCGGTGCTTTATAAACCTCGCGTCGTCAAGTTATCTAAGACGATTGACCGCAAACCATCTTTCTGATCTCCTGGAAAGTCTGCTCTTTTAGCAGCGCCCCATCCCGAAACACCAGCTCCAATTCCCCGCCCCGCGCTTCTTCCCAGGTGCAATTATCCTTCAGTGTCAGCTCTCCCGCTTCGTTGCGGTCTACCCGCAGCAGCCCCCGGGCGCTGCGTTTGGCGCCGTCGTCGGTTTTGGGGTCTTTGAAGATGGCTCGGCCCTGTCCGTTCACCTCGCCGTAGGTAGCTTTCATGGCGAAACCGAAGGTATCGCGGGTGACGTACTGATAGGTAAAGGAGCCGATACCGAACACGATATTGCCCGAGGCGAAACCTTTTTCGGCCAGGCCGGCGCAGATGGCGCGGCAGCGGTCGAGGGTGATGTTGTCGCCGTAGATGACGCCGATGTGCGGGTCGAGCAGTTTGTAGCCTTTCGGGGTGATGCTGCCGCCGAAGGTGTCCCATAGGCAGGCCACGGCGCCCCGGTGTTCGGGGCTGCCGGCGGGCGCCGAGGGGTCGCCGCAAAGGATGTGCACCGGGTCGCCGGAGTCGGGGCGGATCACCACCTTGCCGTCGCGCTGCAGGATGGCGTATTTCAGCCGGGGCATGAAGTCGGTGATCACCTGCCAGAAGTCCCAGGTGTCGGACACGATGGACACGATGCCCCGGGGGTACACCTCTTCGATGAGGCGGCGAAAGGTTCCGATCTCGCCGTCCTGCGTGCCCATGCACATCACGGAGTGTTCGGTGGCGGGTACGCTGCCGCCGATGAGTTCCCGTTCCGCGTCGGCGCCGTAGTATTCTTCCAGCCAGTCGATGGCCGGGATGGAATCGGTGCCGGTAAAGCTCAGCAGGTGCGCCGCGCCGCTCAGCATCGCCGCCTCCAGGCCGCCCATGCCGCGAAAACTGAAGTCGTGGCCCTGCCAGTCGACGAAAGCCGGGTCGCTGCCGGTGTGTTTGGCATAGTGTTCGAGCAGTTTGCGGAATTCGGCGGCGATCGTGGCGCTGGTACAGGGCAGCCAGAGCGCGGCAGAGAGCAGGGTTTCGAGGAAATTGGTAAGCCAGAAGAACTCTGGCAGCGTGTTGTGGATGGTAAACATCGGAACGCGCATGGGCACGCGGGCGCCCTCGGGCAGCGCGCGGATCTCGAGCGGCAGGTAGCCGAGCCCGTGCAGGGCGGCAATGTGTTCGTAGGTGATGGCGCCGGGGCCGAGGTAGGTTTCGATGCGGCGTTGGTAACGGGCCAGCACCTGTTCTTTGGGCTGCCGGAAAAAATGCCGGTCAAAATCGTCGACCAGGTATTTTTTAATGGCGTATTGCAGGCCGAAAAACACGACGCTATCCACGCCGGGCATGCGGCTTTTGCGGGGAGTGAGATTGGCATACACGAGGGTGGTGCCTGCGGGGTACTGGCTGCGATGATCGACTTTGTAGCCGTCGGTGAAATGGATCGGGTTCATTGTTGTATGTTGTTTTGGATGTAGTGTGTGAGGGGAGTGAGGGGAGGAAGTTTGAGTTGGCGCCTCCGGCGCGTTTTTTCACCACGGAGACACGGAGGCACGGAGCGGGCCGCCTTCGGCGGAGTATTTTGACGGGATCGACAGGATTTGCAGGATTTTGATTTCCTCGTATCCCACTTTTAATCTTGTAAATCCTGTCGATCCTGTCAACAAAAACCATCCGCCGAAGGCGGCCCGCTCCGTGCCTCCGTGTCTCCGTGGTGAAAAAAACGCGCCGGAGGCGCC
>CALEYM010000122.1 GCA_937926185.1 uncultured Bacteroidota bacterium
TTTAGGAGGGTTTAGGAGGGTTTAGGAGGGTTTAGGAGGGTTTAGGAGGGTTTAGAGGGTTTAGAGGGTTTAGAGGAGCGGGATTTTTACGGTAAAAAATTCATGGCTCTTTTCAATGGCCGAGGCCTGTCCGGTTAATCGGAACACCCGCTCCGAAATATTTTTCAGGCCGATGCCGGCGGAGTATGCCTTGCTTGATTTGAGTTGTATATTGTTTTGCACTTTCAACTCCTGCCCGTCCGACGACAGCCGGATGTACAGGGGTTTGGCCGTGGTCAGTACATTGTGTTTCACGGCATTTTCCAGCAAGAGCTGCAAAGCCATTGGCGGCAGGTGTTTGTTCAGATCGGTTGTTGCAATAGTTTTTTCTATTTGCAAAGCATCGCCGAAACGGGTTTTTAATAAAAAAAGGTATGAATCGGCAAAATCCATTTCCTCCTGTAAGGTCACTGACTCATGTTCGCGGGTTTGCAGCACGTAGCGGTAAACCTGTCCGAAATTTTTCAAAAAATCCAGCGATTTGGACGAATTAATTTCCACCAGTTCGGTCAGGGTATTGAGCGAATTGAATAAGAAATGCGGGTCCAGTTGCGCCTTCAGGGCTTCGATCTGTGCTTCGGCGGCGGCGATTTTATACCTTTCAGCTTCCATGCGCGTATTGTTCCAGTGTTGAAAAAAACTGATGGCGAGGTAAATGCCTGTTCCGATGAGCGACGACATCAACCCGATTATACCGTTTTTGAGCGAGCCTTCAGGGATATTCGCCCGAAGTGATTCAGGCGGAGTAAAAAACCAAAAATAGGTTTTTGGGATCACCACACTTAGGAGCAACATGATCGCAAAAATGAGCAGAAACTGTGTGCCGGCCCGCCGGAGCGGATCCCGTTCCCACTTCAGGTAGCGGTCGAGCCGGCGGCTTACCGCGATATTGATCTCGACTGTAATGGCGGAAGCTACCAGGCAAAGCGCTAAACTGAGCGCCAGAGGGTACATCCCCGACTCACGCGTTACTTTGTCGAGGATGTACTGTGGCGTGGTGGCCATAATAGCTCTGTTGGTACCAATTCCCATCAATGGCGCTACCAAGAAGCGCATCCATTGTTCGGGTGTGAGTTTGAGACGCCGGAGTTTCATGTTGTAAAGTTAATAATTTACTTCCCCAGTGCTTTTTCCATTTCAATCCCCGAAATCAGGTAATCGTATAAGGCCTGTAATTGATTGGTTTGCGTTTGGTTCAGCGCCAGTTCTGCATCCGACACCTCCGAAAGTTTGGCCAATCCGGTTTTCCAGCGCGACTTCACCAGCGAGAGGCTGCGCTCGGCGGCGGCAATATTGGATTGCTGGTTGTCGAGCCTGGAGCGGGCGTCGCGCAGGTTGACGGCAGCCGATTCGATCTCCGTGGCGACCATCCGCTTCAGATAAGCGTTTTGCAGCGACAACTGCCGGCGCGACACGTCAATTTGCTGGATCGCGGGTTTGATGCTTGGGCTGAAAATCGGCACCTTCAACTGCAATCCCATGTACGCGGAACCGACCCAGTTGGCATCCCACAACTTCAGGTTGGGCATCTGCGCGTTGTAGCCCCCTTGCCCGAAGGTGTTAAGGGAAGGCATGTATTTTGCCTTTTCGGCGCGGGTTGCCGCATCAAGTATGGTGTTTTGAGCGGCCATCTGCATGAATTCGGGCCGGTTGGCAATGGCCATTTCGGTCAGCCATGCCGGGGATTCCACGGGGTCGTAGGGATGAAATTCCAGTTGATCGGTCAATTCGAAACCGGCGGAAGGCAGATCAAGCAACACGGCCAGACTTTGTTTGAGCAGCAGCGCCGTATTTTCCGTACGCGAGGCATTAGGGGTAAGGTTTTGCACGGAAACGTAAGCGCGCAAGGTGTCCAGGTCGAGCGCAGCGCCGTTTTTCAGCAGGCTGCGCGTGTCCGAGAGGGTTTCTTTGGCCCTGTTCAGTGCGGCAACTGCCAGGCGGTGTTGTTCTTCGGCGATCAGTATCTGCAGATACAATCGTTTGGTTTCAAATACTTTATCGCTTGTTGCGGCCAGCAAATCGGCATCCTTCGACGCTGCTTCGGCACGCGCCATATCGGCCGCGGCTTTTAGCGAACGGTTGTAGAGGGGCGTGCTCATCGTGAGGTTGGCCGAAAAAGCGTATTTATCATAAACGCGGACGGGGTTGTAACCATCGCCCGTTTTGAATTCGCCCGTCGCCGGATCGAGTTGAAATTCGGGCATAAAAAACACCGGGGAGGCAATGTTGTATTGTTGTTGTGCCTCCATGGCCATGGTCGGCAGCCATTTCGTTTTGATTTCTTTTTGTTTCAGCCGCGACTTTTCACTTTCCAGACGACTGGAACGGAGCTCCAGATTTTGCGTTTTCACCAATTCAACTGCTTGCTCCATCGACAATTGCCGGGTATTTTGAGCGGCAAGCAGATCGGGTAGTAACATAATGCAGAAACCGATGAAGACGGAGACAAACCCTTTTTCCAATAACGTATCGTCAGTCTGCGTGTCGGCCTGGGATTTACCGGATTTGAAAATTCCGGCGAACCAGGATTTCAGTTTTTCAAAATCATAATAAATAGTCGGTACCAGGACGAGGGTCAGGAACATGGAACTGCTCAGGCCGCCGATCAGCGCCCAGCCGAGGCCCCGTTTGAGTTCGCCGCCAAGCCCGTGTCCGATGGCTATGGGCAGCATGCCGATCACCATGGCGAGCGTGGTCATCAGGATGGGACGCAGGCGCGATTTGCCTGATTCGATCAATGCTTCGTTTATGCTGATTCCCTTACTCCGGTTGTCATTGGCCCGGTCGACGAGCAAAATGGCGTTCTTGGCCACCAAACCGGTCATCATAATGATGCCGAAGATGGAAAACAGGTTCATGGTTTCGCCGCTCAGGGCAAGCGCGAGCAGGGCGCCGACAAGGGCCACCGGGATGGAAAACAACACGATAAACGGCGAAACCCAGGACTCATAAAGCGCCACCATCACCAGGTACATCAGTACGATACCGGCCAGCAAAGCCAGGCCCATCGAACTGAACGATTCCGACTGGTTGGCAAGATCGCCCAGATATTGGAGCCGGCAACCGCCGAGCGGCACGTTTGCGATTTTGGCGCTGAATTCCTTCCCGATATCGCCGCTGGGCCGCCCGACGGCTTGCGCATATACGGTAGTGGAAAACTTGCGTTCCTTTCTTTCCAGCGAAGCGGGCGCAAATCCTTCGCTGATACCAGCCACCTGGTTGAGCGCCACCGGCTTGCCGAAGCGATTGGTTAAGGTCAGACGCCCAAGCGCCCCGACGCTTTGCGCATCGTCGGAACGCAAGCTGATGCGCAGGGGTGTTTCAAGTTCGTCGAGACGGACTTCCAGGTCGTCGTTGCCAGAGAGGGCGATCCGGGTGGCCATACCGATGTCTTCGGTGGTAAGCCCGTGGTCGGCGAGCTTGTCCGGTATAGGTTCGATCCGGATTTCCGGCTTGCGTTTCTGAGCAGACAAGCGGATATCCGACGCACCCTGGATTTTGGACAAAACTTCCACCACCCGGTCGGCTGCGACGCGTACGGAGTCGCGGTTTTCGCCCAGCAATGCCAGCTGTATGGGCGCATCGTCGGATTGACCAAACAGGTTGATGGGTGCGGATTTGACCGTTGCGCCCGGAATGGCCAGGGCTTTGAATTTGGCTTCCTGCGCCAGTTCGCCGATGGTTTTCGTACGTTCTTCTTTAGGAGAAAACGTGATATTCAATTCAAAATTGGACGTTTGCGGCGGCCCGAACGTTTCGCCAGCCGCTCCGACGTAAGAAAAAATCTTGCGTATCTCGGGCATTGTGGCCTGCAATTCTTTTTCCAGGTTCTGAGCCACGCGGTCTGTTTCCGCCAACGTGGTGGAAGCGGGCATTTGTACGGTCAGGGCGATTTCGCCTTTGTCCATGGAAGGAACAAACTCGCTGCCCACAAAGCCGTTGCCCGGCAGTGTCATAGTGGCAATGAACAGGGAAAACACGCCCATTTGTACCCACCTGCGCCGGCGCAGCGAGCCGGCAAGCAATTGGCCGTACCCATTTTCCAATGTTGCAAACTGCCGTTCAAACCAGCTGCCGAAGCGACCGGGCTTTTCGTGCCTGGAGAAACGCGCAGCCATCATCGGCGTCAACGTAAAACAAACGAGCAGGGAGAGCAGGGTGGACACCACGATCACCCCCGCAAATTCGCGTACGATATCCCCGGCGATACCTTCCACAAAAACGAGCGGCAGAAACACCACCACGTCCACCATGGTTATTGCCATGGCCGTGAAGCTGATTTCGTTCCGGCCGTCTATGGCGGCTTTAAAAGAATTTTTTCCCATTTCCAGGTGCCGGTGGATGTTTTCCAGCACCACGATCGCGTCGTCTACCAATATACCGACCACCAGCGACATGGCCAGCAGGGTCATCATGTTGAGCGAAAACCCGAAAGCGTACATGAAAATAAAGGTGGATACCAACGACGCGGGGATAGCGACCAAAACGATGAATGCATTGCGGAGACTGTGCAGAAAAACGAGCATGACCAGCGCCACGAGCAATATGGCCAATACCAGGTCCATCTGCACGGCCTTGTTGGCCGCCACGGTGAATTCGCTGCTGTCCTGGGCCACGTCGAAACGCAATCCGCGGTCGGCAAACTCCTGTTCCAATGCTTGAAGCGTCTGCCGGATTTTGTTGCTCACGTCCAGCGCGTTGGCTTCCGTTTGCTTCCGGATGGAAATACCTACCGCTCCTTTGCCGTTCAGGCGATTTGCTTTTTCAGGCGGCCTTTTGTCGTCGCGCAGCGTGGCCACTTCCGACAGTTTTACGGTGGCGCCCGTGTGCAGGGTTGCGATCACCAGGTCTTTCAAAGATTCGATGGCCGTTGCCTTCCCTTTGATCGTTACGGCGGTGCTACCCGCGAGGTTTTCCAGGTTTCCGGCAGGTACGTTGAGGTTGGCCCGTTGAAGAGCGCCTGACACCTGAAGCGGCGAAACCTGGCGAAGTTCCATACGTTGCGCGTCGAGTTCAACCTGGATTTCACGCTCTTCCAGCCCGATAAACTCCACCTGGCCAACCCCTTTTATCTGCGACAATCGTGGTTTGATGGTTTCTTCCAGCAGTTCGCCGAATCCGGTGCCGCCGTTGTTAGCGGTAGCGGATATCCGGAGTATGGGGAGTTCGTTGGCGTTCAGTTTGGAGAGGATGGGCGTTTGGGCATTTTCAGGCAGATCGGCCAGTATGGCGTTGACCTGGCGCTGCGCATCCTCGAAGGCCTTATCGGCATCAACGCCGGATTCGTATTCGACAAAAACTTTGCTGACGCCCTCCGAAGAGGTGCCGGTAATGTGTTTGATGCCATCGATCAGCGAAACGGCTTCTTCGATGATTTTAGTAAGCGAAGTTTCAATTTCCGACGGAGAAGCGCCGGGATAAATGGTCGTGATGTCGGTAAATGAGGTATCGAATTTGGGTAGCAGCTCGTAGCGCAATTGCGTGTAACCGAACAAACCAAAAAGAAATAAAACCAGGTAAGCAACCAGTACGACGACCGGTTTTTTTATAGATAATTCTGTTAGTGACATGATGAGAAGTGTTTTTAGATGGTGAAATGGATTTACGATTTACCCGGCGTGCGTTTATTATTATCACGCCGGATAAATGGTTGGTTTAAAATCCGGGTTTGTCTCCCGTTTTCAGGTTGTCCTGTCCCTTGATAACAAGACGATCGCCGGTGTGCAAACCGGACAGCACTTCCACGCCGTTGTCGCCGGTAGAATTGCCCAATTCGATGGTACGGAGCACGGCTGTGCCGTCCGGGTTCAGGATAAAAACCGACGGAGTGGCGGCGAGGCTGAGCAGCGCGGTTTTGGGTATGGTAACGACGTTTTTGCGGGTCGCCCCGCCGAATTGTGTCCGGGCGCTCATGCCCGCGCGGATTTCGCCGCTTGAGTTGGCGACGGATATTTCCACGTCGAATCGACCTGCCTCGTCGGCAACCACGGCGATGTTGGTTACGCGGCCCGATGCCGTTTTACCGGGCAGGGCGTCGAAAGTGACCTTTACCGGCTGACCCTTTTTAATTTTAGTGATGTCCTGCTCACTCAGCGGCGCCACCACTTTCAGCGTAGCGATATTGGTGATTTTAGCGAGCGGCTGCCCCGGCTGCACCACCGCGCCCGGTTCCACGTGTTTTTGTGTGACCACCCCGCTAATGGGTGCCGTGATACGGGCATCGCGAATCAGGCGTTTGGCGGAAGCAACGTTGGAGTGGGCTTGTTCCGCCGAATAGCGGGCGTTTTCCAGTTCAGCTTCCGTGGCATTGTTTTCGGCGTACAGGTTTTCCAGACGCCGCAGGGTGCGTTCGGCCTGCCGGAGTGAGGATTCCGCGGCTTCCAGGGAAATCCGGCGCAATTCGGTGTCCGTTTCCGCTAATACCTGACCCTGGGCTACTGCACCTCCTTCGCGTAAATACAGGGCGCTGATGCGACCGGGATTCTCCGCGATAATAGTGACTTCAGAGGAGGGTTCAGTTTTGCCCACGGCGTCGAGCGAATATTCCACTGCATGCGCTTCAATATTCATCAGTTCCACGGCAGGAGCGACGGTTTGAAGCGCCTTGGCAGCCTGTTGGCGGCCTTCTTCACGTTTGGCCAGAAGGGTCAGGATGGTTCCGCCGACGACGGCGAGCGTAAGCATGGCAATCAGGGTAATTCGAAATAAAGTTTTCATTTTGTCGTAAAATTTTAATGAAAGTACGGGGCAAAGGTGCGGGCAGGGGGCCCTCCTGCGCAGGAAAATGACCGCCAAGAGTAGCCAGGCGCAGGTCAAACGTGTAAAAACGGGAGGTGAAATGACGGAGGCAGGCAGGGGATTGACGGATATTTTTGCACGGGCAGAAAAAGGTGAGGTATTACCGTACAACAGTTACTTCTCCAGAAAACACTTTTTTGGCGCCGTCGATAAACTCCACCTCGGCCTGCCAGATATAAACGCCCGGCGGAACCATCCTGCCCCGGCTGCTGCCGTCCCATCCGCCGGAAATGTCGTTAAAAACGGCACTTTTCGAGAAATACAGGACATTGCCCCAACGGTCGAACACCCGGAACGATCGGATAAGGCCAAAATCGGGGCTTTGCAGGTAGAAGTAGTCGTGCAGACCATCGTCGTTCGGGGAAAAAACATTGGGCGCGTAAATGCGCCGCGTTTGGTCCACCCGGATTTCAATACCGGCAGAGTCCTGACAAACACCGTTCGATACCTTCAGGCCGTATATGGCGCTTTGCAAAGGCATGGCCACCGGGGCCGGGCAGTCGAGGCAGGAAAGGGATTGCCCAAGCGGATCCGCCCAGGCATACGACAAGGTATCGCCGGCATTCTGGATCAGCGGATCAAGCCTGATTTGCTCTCCCTGATGAATGAACAGCGGATCGGCCGGCGCAATGTCAATCAAGGCGCCCGCGGCAACAGTCCAGTAAACATCCGAAGGAAAACAACCGTCGAAAAGGGTCAGGTGGTACGTGCCTTCCTGTTGAACCTGAAGGGTTGACCCCGTGGAACCGTCGTCCCACAGGAAACTTTTACCCAACCGGCCGGCATCCAGCGTGATAACAGAGTTGGCACAGACCGTGTCGGCAAAAAACAGGGTATCGGCCTGCGTACCCAAAATATGGATGGGTGTACTGTCGGCTGCCAGCGTGGCGGGATTGTCCGACCAGCGCATGGGCCCCATCACCTGCGGCAGATCGTAAAGGCGTGCCCGGTTCGGGTAGTTGCCCGGGGGGAGATCGCCCGCTTCCACTAAAAGATCGAGGGTGTCTTTACCCACTTTCAGCGTCAATCCTTCCAGTGTCACCACACCTGGCGGCAAGCCTGTTTTCAATTTTCCGCCAAACGTGT
>CALEYM010000123.1 GCA_937926185.1 uncultured Bacteroidota bacterium
ATGTTTCATACCCAATACAATTTTCAAACGCTTTTTTAAACCCTCTAAACTCTCTAAACCCCTCTAAACTCTCTAAACTCTCTAAACCCCTCTAAACTCTCTAAACCCTCTAAACCCTCTAAACTCTCTAAACCCTCTAAACCTATTTCCGACAGACCACCTGGCCTTCGTATTTCAAACTAACGCTTTTGTACGCCCTCCACCCCGAATACGGCATACCCTCTTTATAGAAAACTTTCAATCTGTTCAGTTTATCTTCCAGATTCCGGGTGCTGCCCAGCATGATTTTTTGGTCGCCCACGAGGGGGACGAGGATGTACTCGCCCGCGTTATTCACATGGATTTGCTGGATGAAGGCAGACCACACCGGATCGGCCATCAGGTAATTGGCCAGGTGGAATACATCCTTCAGGCTGTTGCGTTTTTTCTCTCTGAAATCGGCGGTATAGGGTGCGATATTCCCGGTAGCCACAATGACGCGGGCCGTGTAATTGCGCGAAACGGGCACCTTGGCGGCGTCTTTATCCAGATAGTAATTGCCGCCGCGATTATCCAGAATACGCAATACCGGCTCGCGTTGAAGGATCCGGACGTGCAGGGTATTGCTTTGGCCCACATAAGTTTCGGCGTCCAATACGAACGGATCCTCTTCCAGTACGCGTTCCATGCGTTCCACTTCCAGGCCGGCCAGTTCGGTGCCCTCCAGCGTATTCCCGAACGCGCGCAACAGGGCTTGCCGCACGTCGCGCTCGCTCAGCAACTTTTCACCGCTTTCCAACGGTACAATATCGACAGACGTATTATCGGCAAAACTGCTTTTCTTGCGCGATACAGCCGAAACCAGGATCAACGCCGTGATGAGCAGAAATACAATCCAGATCATGCGATCGTATCGCAGGCGCGGAAAGTTGAATGTAAATAAATCGGACAACATAGTTATTGCGGATTACGGATTGCGAATTGCAGATTTTATGGGTTCTATCAGGGTATCTATATCTCCGGCGCCCATGGTGAGCAGGACATCCGGTTTGTTTTTTTGTAATTCATTTAATAATTCGGCCTTCTTAACAACCTTTTTATCTTTTAAATTCATTTTCTGTAGAATCATTTCTGCATTAACGCCTTCTATGGGTTGTTCGCGGGCCGGGTAGATGGGCAACAGAATACATTTATCCAGCCCGTCGAGTGCGGTTGCAAAATCATCGGCGAAATCGCGGGTACGGGTAAAAAGATGCGGTTGAAAAACCCCGGTGATCTTCCGTCCGGGAAACATCATGCGGGCGGCCGAAATAACGGCGCGCAGTTCCGCGGGATGGTGCGCATAGTCGTCCACGTAAACACAGTCGGGTTGGCGAACGATAAACTCGAAACGCCGTTTTACTCCGCTGAAAGCCGCCAGTGCGGCGGGCAATTCCGGCGTAAAGGCGCCGGCGCCCAGCGCGGCAGCCAGGGCGGCCACGGCATTTTCCACGTTGTGCCGGCCGGGGTAGTTGAGCCGCAATTCGCTCCAGTCGACGATGGTGGATTTGAGTCCAAAGGCCATCTGACCGTTTTCGACCCGGACATTGAAGGCCTCGTAATCGCCGGCGTCAATACCGAAACTGAACACCCGGCGGCCAGAAGCGCGCAATTCCTCCACTACATCTTCCAGGGGCAGGCCGTGGCGGTAGATCAGTTTTCCGCCGGGTTTGATCTGGCGAATAAACTGTTTGTACGATTCCACCACGGCTTCCGGAGAGCCGTATATGTCGAGATGATCGGGGTCGAGCGAGTTCAGTACGGCGATTTCGGGGTGTAGTTGCAGGAAAGAGCGGTCGTACTCGTCGGCTTCCACCACCACCCAATCGCTTTTGCCTTCCACAAAATTGCTGCCCAGGTTGGCCGAAATACCGCCCAGAAAAGCCGCGGCATCCACGCCGCAGGCGCGCAACAGATGGGCGGTCATGGTGCTGGTTGTCGTCTTGCCATGTGTGCCGGCCACTGCAATGCAGCGTTTGCCGCGGCTGATAATGCCCAGCACTTCGGAACGTTTTTTGACCGGGTAGCCGCGCTCCAGGAACCAGTTTAATTCCGTATGATCTTTGGGCACGGCAGGCGTCCATACCACCAGGTCGACACCTTCGGGGATATGACGCGTATCGTCGTCGTAATGTACGTGCATCCCTTCGGCAGCCAGCGCGCGGGTCAGGTCGGTCTCGGTGCGGTCGTAGCCGTATACCCGGGCGCCGCGGCCGCGAAAATAGCGGGCCAGCGCCGACATGCCGATGCCGCCGATGCCAATGAAGTAGATGGTATGGATATCGTTCAGATTCATTGCACTTTTTTCAAAATCAGCGTTTCTTGTTGTCCGCCGCGATTCATTTCGAATTTCAGGGCATTTGCGTTCACTTCGAGTATTTTCACCATGATCTCCCGGCGGTTCTCTGCCATGGTATAAAGTTTATCGCCGACAGTACGCCAAACGCCTTTTTCGTTTTGCGCGCCCATGCCCGCTTCATAGCTGCCGTCGGGTCTGAATTCAAAATATACCTTGGTAGCATCCTGCCCCGACGGTTCATCGAAGATCAGCCATTCCGTACCCTGCCATTTGCCGGTCAGGGCTGGATTTTTGTCGTTTTCGGGTTGGCAGGCGGTCAGGAGCAAGGCCACAATGACCATCAGCAGGTATAGAAATTTATGATTCATTTTCTCTTTTGTTTCAATTTAGTGTTTAAGACCGCTTACAGGAGCGCCGGCGTTTACAAAACTTTTAAAGTTTCGTAAACGTTACCGATCCATCTCCGCCAGCGATAACGCCTCGTTGGCAATGGCTTCCGCGGCCTTTGGCCGCCCCAATTGATGTATGCTTTCACCCAGGCTAAAGGCCAGGGCTTCGCTGTTCAATATAAGCAGGGCTTCCGGCAACATTTTTTCGATAGCTTCCGCGTCGCGCACCAGCCGGGCAGCGCCTTTTTCCACGAGGGCCAGGGCATTTTTGGTTTGATGGTCTTCGGCCACATTCGGCGAGGGTACCAGCACAACAGGTTTGCCCACCAGACACAATTCACTGATGCTCAGGGCGCCGGCGCGGGAAATGATTACGTCGGCAGCGGCATACAGCAGATCCATGCGGTCGATAAAAGCGCGGATAGTTACGTTTGACAACCTGGCAGTATCGCAGTCTTTGTATTCGCTTTCATAGAATCGTCCGCACTGCCACAATACCTGCACGCCGTTATTTTCAGCCAGCAGTGCCGTGTTTTCAGCCATGGCCCGGTTCAGGGTTCTGGCGCCAAGACTGCCACCGATGACTATAATCGTTTTTTTATTGGATGAAAGACCATAATATTCCAACCCTTCGCCGCGCTTTTTATCCAGGTTCAATATATCCTGTCTTACCGGATTACCGGTAAAGACGATTTTTTCAGCCGGAAAATATTGCTCCATGCCATCGTAAGCCACGCAGATACGACTCGCTTTTTTGGCCAGCAGGCGGTTGGTCACGCCGGCATAGGAGTTCTGCTCTTGTATCAGGGTAGGAATGCCCAATTGCTGGGCAGCCCGCATCACCGGTCCGGAGGCATAACCGCCTGTGCCAATCACCACGTCGGGCTGAAACTGCCGTACCAAACGTTTGGCTTTCAAGGAACTGCTGAACAGTTTAAAGGGGAAACTCAGGTTTCGGCGCAGGCTCGACCAGGAAAATCCGCGCTGGAACCCCGCGATATTCAGTCCTTCTATCGGATACCCGGCTTGCGGCACGCGTTCCATTTCCATTTTGCCCATCGCGCCGACAAACTGAAACACGGTATCCGGTCGCAGCCGTTTCACAGCATCGGCAATAGCAATGGCCGGAAAGACGTGGCCGCCTGTTCCGCCGCCGGTGATGAGTATGCGCAATGGGTGGGTCATTTTTTTGTTTATAAAGGTTTATGAGGGTTTATGAGGGGTTTATGGGGATTGAGGCGTATCATAAGTTTCTATAAATTTACTTACGCTGAGGATCATACCCAGCGCAATAGAGGTAAACACGAGGCTGGTGCCGCCCATAGAGATCATGGGCAGGGTAAGCCCGGTGGCAGGTACCAGGTGAACGGATACCGCTATATTGGCCAGGGCCTGAATAGTCAGCATCAGGCTGAGGCCGATGGCCAGAAAAGCGCCGAATGCCTTGGGGCTTTTGGTGACCATTTTAACCGTCCGGAAAAACAACATCACATACAGGCCGCGGATCAGCAGGCCGCCGATCAGGCCGTATTCTTCGCAGATAATTGCATAAATAAAGTCGGCGTGAGAATAAGGCAAAAAGTTCCGGGCCACGGAATTGCCGGGGCCGGCGCCGAAAATTCCGCCCCGCGCAATGGCGATTTTTGCCTGCTGCACCTGGT
Organism: uncultured Bacteroidota bacterium; assembly: GCA_937926185.1. Taxonomy (GTDB): domain Bacteria; phylum Bacteroidota; class Bacteroidia; order Chitinophagales; family Saprospiraceae; genus M3007. The sequence continues at coordinate 4,368 of CALEYM010000123.1, forward strand.
ATCCGCCGTCGGGGTTGTGCAGGTAGTCCTGCACGCGCGACACCCAGGTTTCCACGCGCACAATGTCCGGTGCAAATTTCCCTATCACTATCAGTCCGGCAAACACCACCACCCCCAGTAAGCCCAACAGAAAAATGTACTTCGTGCTTACCCTCCCCACGAACATCAGGGCGACACAGGTGGTGAATAATACCAGTGCGGTCGAGAGGTTGGCAGGCGCGATCAGCGCGCATACGATCAGTACCGGCACGATGATGGGTAAAAAAGCGTCTTTAAAACTGGTGATGTATTCCTGTTTTTTCGTCAGGGCTTTAGCGATGTACACCACCAGCGCCAGTTTGGCAAAATCGGAAGGCTGAAAACTGAACGATATAATGGGTATCTCTATCCAGCGATTTGCCTGATTGATGCTTTGGCCGAACAACAACGTCAATGCCAATAACGGGATCGAGATCAGCAACAGAAAAGGCGCCATCTGCTGGTACCGGCGATAATGCACCAGGTGGCACAAATAAGCCAGAAACAACCCAAAACCCAGCATGATCGAATGCCGGAGCAAATAGGAAGTTGTATTTCCGCCGCGCGCCGCCCAGGCCAGCGAACCCGTCGCCGAGTATACCGCCAATACGCTGAAGATGCTTAGCACCGCTATGATCATCCAGATTGTGCGGTCGCCGCGAAGTTCTGCTGCTATTCGATTGCCGAGAGACATTATTGAGTTATGAGTTATGAGTTATGAGTTATGAGTTATGGCTGCTACCGCTTTTTTGAATTGGTCGCCGCGGTCTTCGTAGTTTTTGAACAGGTCGAAACTGGCGCAGGCGGGGCTGAGCAGTACGGTGTCGCCTGCCCGGGCAAAACGGGCGGCGGCTTGTACGGCTTCCTGCGCGCCGCGGGTTTCTACGATCGGTTTTTTCATTTTTTTAAAAACCGCGATGATCTTGCTGTTATCGACGCCCAAACAAACAATGGCCTTTACTTTCTTTCGCACCAGTGAGAACAGCGGTTTATAATCATTGCCCTTGTCCTGCCCGCCAACGATCCAGACGGTGGGTTGCTCCATGGCCTGCAGGGCGTAAAAAACCGAATCGACGTTAGTGGCCTTACTGTCGTTGATCCAGGTGATGCCCTGTTTGGTGGCAACCGGTTCGAGGCGGTGCGGCGGCGGCACAAACGTGTTCAGGCCTTTTTGTATACTTTCCGGATCGGCGCCCGACAACAGGGCCGCCCGGATGGCGCATACGGCGTTGAACATATTGTGCGGTCCGCGCAGATTGCCTTGGGTCAGGTCGAAAGCATATTTACGACCGACCCGGATCACGCCATTTTTATAAAAACCCCGGCGTACAGCCAACTTTTTGGCTGCCGTCACTTCCCGTTCGGCCATATACTCCCGGATAACCGGATCGAAGGCATTGAATATGAATACGTCGCCGCGTTTTTGGTTCCGGGTGATCCGGAATTTCGACGCGACATAGTTTCCCAGTTTATAGTCGTAGCGGTCGAGGTGGTCGGGGGTAATATTCAGCAACATAGCGATTTTGGGCCGGAATTCGTCCGTGTCGTCCAGTTGAAAACTGCTGACTTCGAGCACATAAATTCGTTTTTCAGCAGCGGGCATTTCCAAATCTTCCAATACCAGGCGCGCAAAGGAATTGCCCACGTTGCCGCCCATACGCGCAGGCAATCCGGCCGTGCGCAGCAGGTGAAAGGCCAGGTTGGTGGTGGTGGTTTTGCCGTTGCTGCCGGTTATGGCGACAATGCGACTACCTTTCGGGCAATGATGCCAGCCAAATTCAATCTCGCCGGTCACCGGGATACCTTTGGCGCGCACGGACTTCATCACTTCGGTTTTTTCCGGGATACCGGGGCTTTTGATCACTTCGCCGGCCTGAAGTATCTTATCTAAAGTATGTTGCCCTTCTTCAAAATCAATCCCCGCCGACTCCAGTTCGGCTTTAAATTCAGGTTTGAGCGGGCTTTTATCCGAAACAAATACCGTATAGCCCAGCCGTTTGGCCAGCAGCGCGGCGCCTGTGCCGGATTCGCCGGCGCCGAGAATGACTATACGTTTTGTCTGTTTCACGTTATCTGATTTTTAAAGTAATAATAGTTAAAATTGCCAACAGGATTTGAACAATCCAGAACCGCACGGAAATCGTCACTTCATGGTATCCCTGTTTTTGATAGTGGTGGTGCAGAGGGGCCATTTTAAATATCCTCCGGCCTTCGCCGTACTTTTTCTTCGTATATTTAAAATACCATACCTGCATCATCACCGATACATTTTCGATTAAAAACACCCCGCATAAAATGGGGATCAACAATTCCTTGCGCAACACGATGGCCAGCGCCGCGATCATCCCTCCCAGCGGCAAACTACCCGTATCGCCCATAAATACGCGCGCCGGAAATACATTGTACCACAAAAACCCGATACAACCACCCACCAGACAGGCCGAAAAGATCACCAACTCGCCGGTATAGGGGATATACAGGATGTTCAGATAGTCGGCAGCCACCGAGTTGCCGCTCAGAAAAGCCAGTATGCCCAGGGCCGTCACCACTATGGCCGAAACCCCTGCCGCCAGCCCGTCCAGCCCGTCGGTCAGATTGGCGCCGTTGCTCACCGCGGTAATGATGAAAATGGTCATCAACACAAATACGATCCAAACGAGGTCGGTGGCATTGTCGCCGAGAAACCACAGCACCCGGGAATAATCCAGTTCATTTCCTTTAAAGAACGGCACATTGGTAATCGGGGCCTTCACGTGTACTAATTCCTTATAGGTATTCTCTCCCTCTTTCACAAAAACGCTGTTCATCACTTCATAACCATTCTGTTCCGCCACTTCGGGGTCCATGCGCACTACTACTTCGTCGTTTACCAGCATTGTCACACCCACGATCAAACCCAACCCGACCTGACCCAATATTTTGAATATTCCTTTCAGCCCTTGTTTGTCTTTTTTAAATACTTTTATATAATCGTCGATAAAACCTATAGTCGCCATCCAAACCGTCGCCACGATCATCAGAATGATGTACACATTGTCCAAACGCGCCAGCAACAGGCAGGGGATCAGGGTCGCGGCGATAATGATCACTCCGCCCATGGTCGGGGTGCCGGCTTTGAGGTTTTCACCCTGCAGGCCCAGGTCGCGGATCGTCTCGCCGATCTGCAGCCGCCGCAATCCGTCGATGATGCGCCGCCCTATGATCAGGGAAATAATCAGCGACAGGATCACCGCCGCGCCGGCCCGGAACGAACTGTACTGGAACAATCCCGCGCCGGGCAGGTGGTAAGTTTCCTGAAGCCATTTGAACAGATGATAGAGCATAAGTATAGTTGGTTATCGCTGCTGTGTTCTGTTTGTCCGGTCTAAAACTTTCCAGATTTTCAAAACCTGGAAAGTTTCAGACCGGGAAAAAGCCGGGGGCGATTTTGCATCGCCCCCCGGCGGACTTCAAAATAATAGTCCCTCCACTATTATATTTTTTGAATTGGGGCTGTGAATGATGGTCATTAGTTGTTATTGTGTCATTCAGGGGTTTATAGTGAACGGATATCAAAAATGTTTCTCGGGATTCTTTCTCCAATTCAGGTACCAGACGATCATCATCAGGGCAAATCCTGCCAAAGCCATCAGCGCATTAAATTTCCAGTTATAAAACAAGCCCTCCGGCTCTCGTCCGGGTTGATCATACAGATCGAGCGCTCGCCATGCGAAAACGAAGAGGGCAAATGGACTTAGCCAGCTCAAAATCCGGTTGATGGTTAACAGATTTTTCATTGTGCAAAATATTTTACAATTATAGATTTATCGTCGAAAGGGTATTTCACCCTATTGACTTCCTGGTATTTTTCGTGGCCTTTGCCGGCTACCAGAATGACGTCGCCGGGAGCGGCGAACTGGCAGGCTGTTTTGATGGCTTGTTCGCGGTTTTCTATGGTCAGTGTTTTTTTCAGATCGTCGGGGTCGAGGCCGGTTTCCATATCGCGCAGAATAGCCTGAGGATCTTCGGTGCGGGGATTATCGCTGGTCAGGATCAGCCGGTCGCTGAGACGGGCGGCCACTTTAGCCATTACGGGGCGTTTGGTTTTATCCCGGTCGCCGCCGCAGCCTACCACGGTGATGACTTTGGAATGGCGTTTCTTGAGATTGGTTATGGTTTCGAGCACTTTTTCGAGAGCGTCGGGCGTATGCGCATAATCCACGATGGCTATACATTCCGGTTTACCCGGATGCGGAATGGTTTCGAACCGGCCCTCGGCGCCCTGCAGGCCGCTCAGGGCGGTAAGCGTTTCCAGTTTTTGCGCTCCCAGCAGCCGGGCAGTAGCATATACGGCAGTCAGATTGCTGGCATTGAATTCGCCGCTCAGCCGGGTGTGAAATTCTTCGCCGTCCAGTTGCAGGTACAGACCGCCCAGGCCGTTTTCAAGAATTTTAGTTTTGAAATCTGCGGGCTTTTTCAATCCGTAGGTATTTACCCGGGCGACACAATTTTGTACCATAAATGCGCCGTTACGATCGTCTATATTAGTCAGTGCGAAGGCATTTTTTGACAAATCGTCAAAAAGGCGCTTTTTCGCATCGCGGTATGCCGCAAAGGCGCCGTGGTAATCCAGGTGGTCGTGCGTCAGATTGGTGAACACCGCGCCGACATACTCCAGCCCGGCAATTCGCCGCTGGTGAATGGCGTGGCTGCTGGTTTCCATAAACGCATAAGCGCAGCCGGCATCCGCCATGCGGCGTAACAACTGTTGCAGGTTCACCGCATCGGGGGTGGTATGGGTGCTGGGAACAACCTGGTCTCCAACCCGGTTTTCAACTGTCCCGATCAGCCCTGCCTTGTATCCCAAGGTGGCATACAACTGGTGCAACAGCGTTGTGATGGTCGTTTTGCCGTTGGTACCGGTGACACCTACCACTTTCAGTTGGCGTGAAGGGTAGTCGTAAAAAGCGGAAGCCATCAGCCCGAGGGCTTCGGCGGAATCTTTTACGATTACAAAATCCGGATTATCCCGAGGACTCGCGACGGATTGCGGAATTACTTCGCAAACAATGGCCGCCGCCCCGTTTTCTATCGCTTTGTCAATGAACTGGTGTCCGTCAGACTGCACCCCGCGCACTGCAACGAACACGTCGCCGGCTTGCACCTGACGGGAGTCGAAGCGGATTTGGCCGACTTCGACGGCAAGGTCGCCGTGTGATTCGTTGATCTGCACATTTTGGAGCAGTTGACTTAAGCGCATTTTATTGTATTTTTCCTAAATTAAAACTTTCTTTGTCAAATATTTACCGCAATGTTTCCTTTGAAACGGCGATTTGATTTTTACTTTTAAAATCTATTGCAGATATAATACACAGGTCTGACCGCTCGCCCTTGTTCCCGGTGGTAAACCTTGCCTTACCACCTTCCCCACCCCGCTGGCTTTGACGCGGCACCCCCGGTTTTCGAGCAGGTAAACGGCATCCTTCAGGCCCATGCCCACGACGGAGGGCACGGTTTTATCGGAAACTATGCGGGGCAACATTTGTAAAGAGTCGTTTTTCGCCCGTAACACAACCCATTCGGGGCCTTTGCGCTCGCCGTACCATTCGAGGTCGAGCCAGCGCAGGGTTGATTTCAGGTCGTCGCGATGGCCGGCGTCAATGCCCGGCATCTGGGCGGTGGTCAGTTTGGGTTTGTCATTTGCGTTTACCGGGGCATGCAATTCGGCTTTCAGGGCAAAACATTTATCTGCTATCTCTTTAAAAACCGGCGCTGCCGCCTCGGCGCCGTGATACCCGTTTTTGGGCTCACTGATGATGACGATGCAGGAATATACCGGGTTGTCGGCCGGGAAGAAGCCGCAGAAACCGGCTTGATAACGAATACCCGCGCGCGATTTGAATTTGTGATAGTTCAACTGCGCAGTCCCTGTTTTACCGGCAACCTTATACAAGTCGGTCCGGATGTTTTTGGCTGTGCCAAATTCTACCACGCCACCGAGCAATTCTTTCGCTTTTTTGATGGTTTGGCGGCTGGCAATGCTGCGCTTCAGGGTGACGGGCCGGAATTCTTTCAATATTTCCCCGTAGTGTTCGGTGCGTTGCACGAGGTAGGGTTTCATCATGCGCCCGTCGTTGGCTACAGCGTTATAAAACGTGAGCAGTTGCAGTGGGGTGAGCAGCAGTTCGTAACCGATGCTCATCCAGGGCAAAGTGGTACCCGACCATTCGCTTTTCGGGTCGTTCGGGTTTTTGATGACCGGGGCTTCTTCGCCGCCTACTTCGATTCCGGTGGGCCGGTCGAGCCCGAAATTGCGCAAATGTTCGATAAAAGAGGCGGCTTTGCGGGTGTCGCCGTAGTATTGCTGCACCAGGGTGGCGGTGCCCACATTCGACGAATGGGCAAAAACCTCGCGAATGGTCATGGAATCGAGTCCGTGCGGTACGGCGTCCACCAGTTCTTCCTTGTAGAATTTCACCCGGCCTTTGTAGACCGGTATTTTCAGGTCGAAATCGTCGAGGTGGCCGTCTTCGAGCATGGTCATAAAAGAGGCCAGTTTGAACATGGAGCCCGGTTCCACCCGTTCGCCGACGGCGTAGTTGTAGGTTTCCCACCAGCCTTCGGGGGTTTTGCCGATGTTGGCCATGGCACGGATGGCGCCGGTTTTTACTTCCATAACGATGGCGCAGCCGTGGTCGGCGTCATGGTTTCTGCAGGCTTTCAGCAGGGCATTTTCCGCCACGTCCTGGATGTTAATGTCGAGCGTGGTCACGATGTCGTCGCCGGAGCGGGGTTCGATCTCGGCCAGGTCGTTGACCGGGATGTACACGTCGCCGGGTACGCGCAGCATGAGTTGTTTGCCCAGGGAACCGCCCAGTACATTGTCGAAGCTGCCTTCCAAACCTACCGGGAGGGCGCCTTCCCGCACGTAACCGATCGTGCGTTGCGCCAGCATTTTGAAAGGGCGTTCCCGCTTCGGATTTTGTTCCACGATCAGCCCGCCTTTGAAACGGCCCAGCCGGAACAAGGGGAACTCCTTGAGCATCAGCATTTTCTTATACGACAGGTTCTTCGCGATGGGTACGTAGCGGATACCTCGTGTACTGGCGTCTGCCTGCCGGAGTTGGATCAGCCAGTCGCGGTAAGCGCCCGGTGTATATTGCTGGTCGATGTAAGTGGACAACATGAAAGCCAGGCTGTCGACATGCTGGTAAAATACCTCATCGGTCAGCCCTTCGGCTTTGGCGTCGAAATGCACATCAAAAAACGGCAGCGAAGTAGCCAGCAAACTCCCGTCGTCGGCCAGGATATTGCCCCGGTCGGCGTGTACGTCCACAAACTTCAGGAACAGGCTGTCGGCCTTCGCTTCCCACCGGGGCGCCTGTATCACCGAAAGCTGATACAGCCGGCCCGTAATGACAAACGCCACGAACAGCACTGCCGCCGCCAGCAAATAGAGTCGTACGAGGACTTCGTTTTTGATGTTGAGCATAAAACTAAAGGTTGGCGGGTTTCGGGTTGGCGGGTTTCGGGTTGGCGGCCCGAAACCCGCTAGCCCGAAACCCGCTAACCTCTATTTTACAACAATCACTTTTGGTCCTTTATTTGCCAGGTTTAAACCTACCGGTTCCAGACTTGCATCTATCTGGGACTGAATCGATTTATACATGGTTTCACTTTTTATAGAGGTGTATTCCCATTTCAGTTCCTTGATCTTTTTTTGCAGGGCTTGTATTTCGCGTACCCTTTTTTCGGCAAAATGCGCGTTGGCGATATATACCAAAGCCAGAAAACCCAGAAACAGCAAAAAGGAAAAATTGCGGAACACCCACTCCGTGGAGTGGTGGCTGATGTTCAATGCGCTTAATAGTCCTTTTGCCATTTTA
>CALEYM010000124.1 GCA_937926185.1 uncultured Bacteroidota bacterium
TTTAAACACGCACGGCGGTCTCCTCCCGAACGCTTCAGAAATTCAGTTGTGGGGGGAATTGAAATAATACTACTATGTCACTTCAGGCTGAATACAACTGGCGCCGCGTCAAAAATGGCCTGCCGCATTTCGCGGCCATCACCCTGCGGGCGGAACGCAACGACGCTGCCGGCGAGCACCGGATCGTGGAGGCGTACGCCGGGGAGGGTTTTGCCAGTCAGGGATATTTCGAGTCCGTGCCGGCAAATGGTTACGACGATTGGAAAGCAGGCGTGCACGATGGATTGAAATACGCCTTGTCGAAATTAGAGGGGTACTGGACGGTCACGGTGGAAAAGCTGGAAGGCGTGAGCACTGACACCAACCAGACGATCGCCGGATACGTGGCGATACGGGCGTTATGGGAAAAGGCGGGCTACCATCCGGCAGCAGCAGAGACGGCCCGGCTGGAAGATATGGTATTCAGCAGTTGGAAACGTGACAGGGGACAGGGCATACCTGATTTCTTTCCACCGGCCTAAAGTTTCACCAGCGTAATTTGTTTTCCTTCGTAATCCTTTACTACCCAAGCGATCCTTTCTTCCCAGGGGATTTCCTCCGAAGATTTGGGTTCGAACAGAACGAGATAACCCGCTTTTTGTCCCAATTTGTCCATGTAGCGTGAAATTTGCCGCAAGCCCTCCTCTAAGGAACGGGCGTTGCGGTTAATTTTCAGTTCGAGCGCGAACACCTGATTTTTCCAGAAAACGGCCAGATCGGTACGCCCGTTGCCGACTGCCATTTCCCGCTCGATGCGACCGCCGCCGTTGACGATACGCTGCAGGAATGCCATGAGCAACAGTTGGTGGCCCGCTTCTTTATACTGGTAACGTTCGAGCCAGCTTTCGGCATTCCAACGGTAAAAATCGACAAAGGCGTGCAGCAGTTTATCCATGTCCAGCGTACCGTCGGGCCTGACATACCACACCGTTTCCACTAATTCCTGGTTGAAGCTGTCGTGCAGGCTGCTGTTCAGTATGCGGGTCACGATTTCCCGGTAAATTGGATTGGCAAACTGCACCGGATTGGTTTGGGTAACGATGCCCAGGTCCCGGCAGTAGCGAATGGCGTCGTCATATCCGTCGAAGTGGAGCGTATCGCCGCTGATGATGCTCATGACGATACGACGCACGCGGTCTTCGCGGATTTTATCCACGAGGCTGTCGAGGTGTGTCTGGCGCTGGGCAATGAGGTTTTCCTTGGCTTGTTCTACCAGTTCGGGGGTGATGGGTTTGGAAAAATCGTTGCCGAGTATTTTGCGCACGATCTCGTTGGCCAGGGCGTTGGTGAGCCAGGGCTGGCCGCCGGAGAATTCGTACAATTTATCCTGCACTTCCGGGGAGAAGACTTGCCCGGTATCGTCGGTATGTTGTTGGAGCAAGCCTCGCACTTCTTCCCGTGAGAATACCGGAAGGAAAAAGGATTCGGCTTTGACGTTAAAAGGCGAACCGCTGCCCAGCGAAGGGTTGTCGCCCCGGGCTTTCATTTTGTATTCGCGGATATCGCGCAGGCCGACGAGGGCGACCGATTGCGGAAATCCTTTGGGACGCGATTGAAAACCGTCGCGCATTTGGCGCAGGAAGGATACCAGCACGTCGTCCCATAACGAATCGGCTTCATCTACAAGCAGAACGATGGGTTTGGTTTGGCTTTTTGCCCAAAGGTGCAGATAGTCTTTCAGGCTTATCGGATGTACCGGGGTCGGAGGGTGTTCTGCCGGGGACAAAAATTGTTCGCGCATGTTGTATAACGCGTTGACCATTCGCTCATTGGCCATTTCCTCCGTAAAACTGGGCACACCGGCCGTCTCCACTGAAAAAACAATACCGATATATTTCCCTTCCCGGTTGAGCCGGTGGGCTAATTGATGCAAAAAAGTGGTTTTACCCGTTTGCCGTGGCGCATGCAGCAGGAAAAATTGCTTCGACTCGATGAGTTGATAAATGGAATCGAACATTCCCCGGAAGGGGTCCACCATGTAGTGATCGTCCGGATTGCACAACCCCGTGGTGTTGAAAAAACGCT
>CALEYM010000125.1 GCA_937926185.1 uncultured Bacteroidota bacterium
AATACTGGAAAGCAAAAAGGTATACTGACCTTCACCGATCGTACATGCGTTTCTTATAATATTATACTTGGATAAAAGCGTGTTATTTTTTCTTTCAAATTTATCTAAGTTTTTATTTTCAATAGATTTAAATATTCTGTTAGCAGTAATGGAGCCTTCATTTTTTTCAATTGCTGTATAAAACTCATCTAATATCGGATGAAGAGAATATTCTACGTTGTGTGAAATATCGGAGTTTCCATATTCGGCAAGGCCTCTTTCTACCGATATCGAATTATTTAATCCCCATGTTTTCAATAAATAATATGTAATGATTTCAACCAAAGTACCTAATGCCCTGCCGGCAGCCTTTTTTCGATCTTTAGTGTAATGGAATACTTCCTCGCCTAATACATTTTGTAATTTATCAACTGATTCGTATTGCATTGTTTCTCTGACTTTATTTTGTGGTTTGTAGGTGTTAGTTTTATAACCGTTTAAAAAGTTTTTAGCGTCCATTTTCCGCTTGCCTTCCATCTGTAACTCCACTACTTCAATATACCCGTCCAAGGTACTGACTTTCAGAAAATTTTTCCCATCCGACACAAACTGGCCAGGCGGAAGCGCCTCCCCGCCTGACGTTGCTTTCAACGCGCGCAAGATCTTCAGCGTTTTGCCGTCGAGCGTCGTCCAGGCCCCGGGGTAGGGACTGAGGCCGCGAATAAAGTTGTGCACCCGGGCAGTGGGCTGCGCAAAATCGATCCGGCAGGTTTCGGTGAAGATTTTGGGCGCGTGGGTGGCTTCCGTGTCAGATTGGGGCATTGGGTGGGCTGCGCCGCGTTCGATGGCCTGCACCGTGCGCAGCACCACCTGAGCGCCGAGCAGCATCATGCGGTCGTGCACTTCACCCGCGGTATCGTTTTCGCCGATGGGCAGTTTTTCCTGGAACAGGATGTCGCCGGTATCGATCTCGTGGCGGAGCAGGAAGGTGGTCACCCCGGTTTCCGTTTCGCCGTTGATGATAGCCCAGTTGATAGGCGCCGCGCCGCGGTATTTGGGCAGCAACGATCCGTGCAGGTTGAGCGTGCCCAGCGGCGGCATATTCCACACCGCCTCGGGCAGCATCCGGAACGCCACCACCACCTGCAGGTCGGCCCGGAGCGCGCGGAGTGTTTCCAGGAAATCCGGATTTTTCAGCTTCTCCGGTTGCAACACGCGCAGGCCGTGCGCAGCGGCAAATTTTTTGACGGCTGACTCCTGGATGCCCGAACGCCCCCCAGGTTTGTCGGCAGCGGTGACGACGGCCGGTATTTCATAGCCATGTTGCAGCAGAATTTCGAGCGATGGCACGGCAAATTCGGGTGTGCCCATAAAAACGATACGCATAGGGCAAAGTTAAACAGGTTTAGCGGGTTGTGGGTTTACGGGTTGCGGGTTGGCGGGTTGCGGGTTAACGAGTAAAATTTATACCTTTCGCCTTTTAAACCAAGGGTATCCGAACCCGTAAACCCGTCAACCCGCAACCCGTAAAACCACAAATATTTTGATCTTCCATGAGGATAATCCAACGAAGTGCGATTTTCGCGCTGTTGTTCACGGCCTGCTCCGTTGCGGCGCAAAAAAACCAAAAACCGGAAGCATTGCGCCTGGTATTGCCCAATGTGCAGTTTGCCAAAGAGAAATCGGCCATTCGAGGCGATGCCGCCGGTGAACTGGATGAGGTAGCGGCATTGATGAAAAAAAGTCCGGGCGTAACAGTCGAAATTGGTGCGCACAGCGATGCCAGCGGCAGCGCCTCCTACAACCTGCGGCTTTCGCAACAGCGCGCATCGGCCGTTTCAGCCTATCTGGTTAAAAAAGGCATTGCTGCCAAACGGCTCAAGGCCAGAGGTTTCGGCGAAACCCAGCCCCTCAACCGCTGCCGGCGTGGCGTGCGTTGTTCGGCGGAAGAAAAACGCGCCAACCGCCGGATAGAACTGCGCGTCCAGGGCCTCCCGGCCGATGAAGACATCCAAAATCAATGGCTGATCTTGGGCGGGCAGCCGATCACGCTGACGCAGCCGCCCATCGCGGCCCGCAAACCGGACATTCCCAAACCGTCGTTCGCCAACTTATCGGCAGATACCAATAAAGCCAAACCGGTGGAAGATGACAAGCCGGCAACCCCGGAAGGCGTCGATTTTTTCCCCGAACTAAGCGACGGCAAACAATACGTACCCCAGCCCTTGCCCGGCACCTTCATCGGTTATACCGTCGAAATTATTTGTGCCGATAAACCGCTGGCCGCGGGTCACGCTAAGCTCCGGCAATTCGATGCGATATTCCTGCGCCAGGAGGCCGGCGGGAAATACTGTTATTTCACCGGCGCCTTTCACACCTTGACAGAGGCGCAGCAGTTTCTGCGAAAAGAAGCCCTGCCCAGCTTCCCCCAAGCCAGGGTGATCTCCTTTTTCGATAACGAGAAAAAATATTATAACCACTAAAAATGAACGAATTATCCTGGAAAAACGCGGAAGGAATGCGTCTCCACGCGGTGCAATGGCCGGCCGACAATGCGCGGGCAGTCATACTGCTGATACACGGGCAAGGCGAACATATCGGCCGCTACGCCCATGTGGCCCAATGGTACAACGCGCACAGTATAGCCGTCGTGGGTTACGACCAGCAGGGATACGGCCGCAGCGAAGGCCGGCGCGGACACGCCAAAAGTCTCGACGTGCTGCTGAACGATGTGGGACTGGCGCTGGACGAAACCCGGCGTTTGTATCCCGGCCTGCCGCTTTTTCTGTACGGTCATTCAATGGGTGGTAACATCGTATTGAATTATCTTTTCCGGCGCCGGCCTGCCGTTTCAGGCGTCATCGCAACCGGCCCGTGGGTCAGGCTGGCATTCCAGGCGCCGGCGCTTAAAGTGGTGGCCGGGCGCCTCCTCCGGCACGTATTGCCCAACCTGCGCCTACCCAACGGTTTGGCAGTACATTTTCTTTCCCACGATCCGGCAGTGGTGGCCGCCTACCAGCGCGATCCGCGGGTGCATAACCTGCTCAGTACCGGCGCCGGCATAGCCCTGCTCGAAGCAGCCAACTGGCTCGACCGCTACGCCGGCGACACGCCCGCGCCCCTCCTGCTCATGCACGGCGGCGGCGACAAGATCACCTCCGCAGCCGCTACCCGCGAACTGGCCGCCCGGCTCAGCGGCAACGTCGCCCACCGGGAATGGCCGGAATTATACCATGAAATTCACAATGAGAAGGAAAAAGAAGGGGTATTTGCTTATACGTTGACATGGATGGACAGAATTCTCCTAACCCGCTAAATCTAAACCCTCTAAACTATCTAAACCCTCTAAACCCTCTAAACTATCTAAACTATCTAAACTATCTAAACCCGTCACATCACCTCCCCCTCAATCCACAACACCTCCGGCTTCCGCTGTTTATCAAAAAAAACCGTGATCTTTTTCCGGAAGGCGCCGCTTTTATTGGCGTCGAATTCGATGACCACTTCGCCGGTCTGGCCCGGTTCGACGGGCGCTTCGGTCCATTCGGCAGCGGTGCAGCCGCAGGTGGTGCGCACGGTTTCCAGGACGATCGGGCCTGCCTGTGTATTTTGAAATTTGAATACGAAGCGGGCCGCGGCGCCGGATCGCAATTCGCCGAAATCGTGTTCGGTTTCGGTCAGCCAGGCGACGATACCGGCCGTACCCGGTTTGGCAAGATGTTCGGCCGGCTTGGCCAAAGTGAATGTCCAGGACAGAAGCAACAAAATCCAGTTCATGCGAAATATTTTTTGCCGGAAAGTGTAACGTAAAAGCGCTGAAATGTTTCTACATTGTTTGCCGGTGTAAAAGTCGGCAAACAATTCCAGTTTCATTCATTTCAATTAAAAAAAGCCCTGTTGCTATGCGTTATTTGTTTCTTTTTATGTTCCTGGTCGCCATTTTCGTGCTGGGTAGCCGTTCCTGCGGCGGTTTCGACTTCGGCTTCGGTGTCCGCGGCGAAGGCCCGGTAAAAACGGAAAACCGCTCTGCGGGCGATTTTCACGCGGTAATACTGGAGATTCCTGCATTGGCGGAAGTATCGGTGTCCGACCGGTACAGTGTGGAAATACAAGCCCAGGAGAATCTTTTGCCTATTCTGAAGACGGAAGTGGAGAACGGCAGATTGCGTATTTATTTTGAAAAGAACGTGTCCCACACTGAAGGTCTGAAGGTGCGCATTTCGGCGCCAGCCTTCGATGAACTGAGCATTGGCGGCAGCGGTACGATCAAAGCGTTGGGCGTCATAAATGGCGAGCGGTTGAAATTGGCTATCGGTGGATCGGGCGATATTGAAGTGCCCCAAACCGATGTGGGTAAAATGGAGTGTGCCATTGCCGGCAGTGGAAATATCCGGGTGGGCGGTAAAACAAACGACGTGGAATTTGACATTGCCGGCAGCGGCGATATTGCTGCCAAAGAGCTGGCTGCCGCGACGGGCACCGCAAAGATCGCCGGTTCCGGCTCGGTCACCTGTAATATTTCGCAAACGCTGAACGCTTCGATTGCCGGCAGCGGCGACATATATTATACCGGCTCGCCGTCGGTGGATACCGATATTTCCGGGTCGGGTAAGGTAAAAAAAGTGGATTAGCGACCTACCTGTGCAATCAAATCCGGGTAATCGGTAATGATCCCATCCACCCCCAGGCGAATGAGCCGACGCATGGCCGGCACGTCATTGACTGTCCAGGGGATGAGCTGCATGCCGCGCTCCCGGCAGCGGCGTATTAGTTTTTTATTCACCAGCAGGTAATACGGACTGTAAATTGCCGGCACAAAGCCGAGTTTGTCGAGGTTGGCCTCCAGTCCTTGCACATTTTCTATCAGGAGTGCCAGGCGAAGATTGGGATTCAGGCGCCGTACGGCCTGCAGGGCACGCACGTCGAAAGATTGCACGGTACACAGTTGTTCCAGCCCCAGGTTTTTCAGTTCTTCCGTTACGAGGCGGGCGAACGCTTCGATGGGCGGCGTTCGCACACTGTCCCATTCGGGCCGGCTTTTTATTTCCAGATTCCAGCGCACAGGCCGTTGCGGGTATTGCGCGCGCACGGCCTCCACTACTTCCCGGAATACGGGCTTGTACGCCTGCATTTTTTGCTGCCGCGGAAACCGGCCGTTGCCCCGGCTGCCGCAATCGAACTGTCGTATTTCTGCCGCGGTCAATTGCCGGATCAACCATTTATCGGCATCGCGTTTGGCAATACTGTCGCCGTTGGCCTGCCGGCAAATATCGGGATTGAACCAGGGTTCGTGACTGACAATCAATTGATTATCTTTGGAAACCGCCAGATCGAGCTCCAGGGTGACGACTTGTGGAAATTCCAGCGCTTTTAAAAATGCCGGCACGGTGTTTTCTGGCAACAGGCCCCGGCAGCCGCGGTGTCCCTGCCAGTCGAAACCCGGCGGTACAGGCACGGGCTTCTTTTCTGTTACTTTACAGGTCAGAAAGGAAATAGCGGATAGCATGAGCCAAAGAAACGGTATAAATCTGCTTCGGTACGTCATTAAATACAGGTTGTGGATTTACCTTTGGGCGAAAATGGCGCAATGGCCGGTTTCTTCCACCGGCCGGGCGGTTAATTTTAAGTAAAGTATCCGAACCAATAACATGATCGACGTTAAAAAATTTCTCTTCGACCTGCCCCAAAAGGCTAACCCCGACGCCCTCGAAGGCCTCAGTACCCTGTTTCACTTTGATATAGGTGGCGCCGGTCAGTTTACGGTAAAACTCGATAATGGTAAAATGGACGTATCGGAGGGGCTAAATGGCGAGGCTGCCTGTAAGGTGAGCACGAGCGCCGAATCTTTCTCCAAACTGATTTCCGGCGACCTCAACCCCATGATGGCCATGATGACCGGCAAACTCAAGATCAGCAACCCGGGGGAAATGCTGAAGTATGCGAAGATGTTTGGGTTAATGTGAGGTTTAACGGGTTCGGAAACCCCTGGCATCCCTGGCGGAGAAAGCCAAGGGTTTCCGAACCCGTTAAACCCGCAACCCGTTAAACCTCCTTAAACTGATCAATTTCCCGCCGCTCTTTCTTCGTGGGCCGGCCCGCGCCCCTTTCCCGTTTTTCGGCAGAGCCTAAACTGTTCAGAAACCAGGTATTGTATTTGTTCTTTTCTTCTGCAGGAGT
>CALEYM010000126.1 GCA_937926185.1 uncultured Bacteroidota bacterium
GCGAATCGGATCTGGATATAATAAATAGAACTGGCTCTGTTTCTCAGACCCCTTTTGACTGGGACTATGAAAGTTTCCCCCCATCAAAGGCTACTCATATTGCGGGGCCAGTTTTAGATAGATCAGATATTATACGATATAAATTGGATTATTTTAAAACAGCAACGGAAGGTAAAAAAACAGAAAAATTGGATGAAGCTAGAGAAAGAGATTATGAACTAGATAAAACATTGCAAATGCAACGGAGACAAGCTAGAGAACGACAGTTAGTTCAGATCGATTCAGGAACTATCGTCCCGCAATCAGAGGTGGAAACGGAGATTGAAAAAAGAAGGGTGCAACGTGCATTAAGAACTCTTAGTCTCATAAGGCAGAACCCTTTATCTGCAATCGGCTATGGGAAAAGAGGTGATTTTGGGGCAGAATTAGGAGCTGTTATTTGGGCACCAATTGCTGCTCGAGGAGGAGCTAAATCCCTTCAGGAACATCAACCTCAAATAACGAAACAGATAACACCTTATAGTTTACCAATAACTCCTACTAACGAAAGAATGCCAAAACCGTAGGGCGAAGTGCCCGTTGGCGCGAAGTGTTTAAAATTAGCTCCCGCTGGCGCGAAGTGTTCGTTTGCTCGTGAGCATTTTTAATGCGATACGAAATGTCTGCAAGTCTCCGACTTGCGAATAACATAAATGAAGGTGAACAATACAAGTCAGAGACTTGCAAACAGCACGCATCGCATCAAAGATGCTCGCGAGCACACATAAAACAACAACAAACCATCTGTAAAGTGAGCAGAAAAACATCAACATTCATGCAAAAAGCAAAACATGGATAACCACACCCCGCCGCCACTGCTAAAAGAAACCCACTGCCCAAGACAGCATTGTTTTTTTTGGTTAGAGGAAGGCGATTTATACGCCAGCGGGTTGTGCAAAAACTTAGAAATGGCGATTGGGCAATTGGAAAAAGCCACCGAAGGCAGATGCGAATGCTCCCCGGGGAGGTGCATCAGAGACGAACGCCTGCCGCTGAGCGAAAAAGACCCCGAAGTATATAAAGATTTTTACGAACCAATAAACCCCCTAAAGCCGGAACACTTCCAGCCAAAGCAAGTTGCATCACAAACACCCAAACTCATGCAACAACCAACCAACAACCCAACTATCGCCAAGCTCCCCACCCCCGCGGGATCGGTTGTAGACTACCTGGAAACGAATGCCCCCGGCTGCCTGCGGGAGGTATTGGCCCGGCCGCGCCGCCTGCCTACGTTGGAGAGTTGGTCCACCTACGGGGAAAACTGCCCCATGTGTTATTACCATATACCCAAGGCGCAGGAGAGCGATCCGATGCGGGCATTGGCCTTGTTGCTGATCAATACGCGGTTGTACGCAATAGACCTGCCCTTCTCCTATGTACATGGGCTGTATGATTTTGACCTGCTTGATATAGCGGGTATACAGTCATATTACAAGTCTCACGCCATGCGGGAAAAATCTGCTGAACAAATGCGCAATGGATTCCGCGGTTTTCTTGACCAGAACCTCGCTGAACCCCAAAAATCTTTCGCGCTGGATGGGAAGCCTCTGGAAGAAGCACACTTCCTGGCTGCCAACCCGCTGGTACAGGAAGAAATACAAGGCGCCTGGGCCATCATAGAAGAATGGAACCGGGGGGAATATTTTGTGGAAACGGAAAGGAGTTGGGCGTATTGGTTTTGGTGGATGAGTGTTTGAGCGGTTTTTCGGGCGAATCGGATTATGCAAAAAGGCCATTCAATAACGCGGGAGCGGCGCATGAACGGGCGGCAACGGCATACGAACCAATAAATTCCTGATAATAAATAACATCTGATCTATCATGCAAGACTACGATAAAACCGAAAGGAATGATCAATTACACCAAAACCCTATCCTTCGCACGGCCCAAATGGTGAAGGCATTAGTCTGGTATTGTGGCGAGGATATCAACGGCTCTACCCATGCTACCGGGAAAGTATTAGAATGGGTGGGCAACACCCCGCTGGATACCTCCCCTGAAAACGGTGAGGCCCGGAGTATGCTGGCTGTGGAAATCATGCAATTGGCATTCAAAGTGGCCCGCCCGCCTTTCGATGATTACGAGTCGGCGATTCGCCTGCTCGAATGCGCGCTTCCTATACACATTGAACCTGAAAACACGGCATTTATGGAGATGGTGCTACAACATTTATACAAAGCCCGCAACAACCCGGTACTCCAGACGGCAATAAAAGTGAAATCTCTCTTGGATGCCGATCACAACCACCCTGCCCGGGATACCGAACAGGTATTGGAATGGATCCGGGCAACACCGCTGGATGATTCGCCGGAGCAACTCGAGGCCAGGGAAGCACTGGCGGAACGGATCAGGGGCCTGGCTGTAAAAATGGCTCAGGCGCCATTTAACGACCCCGATGCTGCGCTGCGTTTGTTGGAGTGCGCTTTGAAAATCCATATAGGGCAGGAGATGCGTGGTTATCTGGAAGAAATCAGAAGGGATATTTCTCAACAATGCTGATCGCTGCAATATCATTCATTTTATAAAAACTCAACCATGAAATTAAAAAACCAAACATTTATTATTCAGCGCCTGGTAGAGCAGGGCGATTTGAAAAATGCGCTCATGCAACTCCGGCAGCTCGCGCCGGGCGGGGGTGGGGAGGTGCAATCTGCAACTGTAAATTAAAAACGAATTGACATGGAAAATTATATGGGCATTTTTCTCTCTTTGCTCCAAGCCATCGGCATCCTCGTCGGCGCCGGGTGGGCCTTCTTTCGCTTCCGCATCGAGTCGCCCGCCAAGCCGCGCATCGAACTGGATGTGGATGCCGAGTTCATGGGCCCGCAGGCCGGGCAATACATCGCAGGTATCAGCATCCAGGTGCGGAACAAGGGCACGGTGAGCCATACCATTGAGCGCCTGGAACTCGACATCTTGGGGTTAAAGCTCGATGCGCCCGTGCTGCCCCATCCAAATGCGGATTTTGCACAGCGGGTAAACTTCCCGGAGAAGCTGTTCAAATCAGATAATATTATCTATGACAAGTACGGCTACTATTTTGTCAGAGCCGGGGTTCAGCAAACGATTTATTACCACACGGCTGTCCCCGAGAATATCCGCTTTGTGCGGGTATGGGCGGCATTTCACTATCGCGGCGTGGATAAAAAACATAAACATACGGTGGAGCGGATATTTGAGGTTGGGCCGGCTGCCGGCTCGGCATCCAGGAACTGAGGATTCAACAACAAGACAAACCATCAAAATTTACCAATAATTCAATTAAATTTCAACATAATGAAACCAGTCACTTTCCCTATTCGCCTGAATCAAAGCGGCGCAGCCGTAACCGATCTTCATATCGCACTCCTATTCCTGCTCAAGCGCAGAACCAACTTGCGGCGCCTGGGTGGTGGTGGAGGAGGTATGTTTCCGGCCAAAGACCAGTTGGCGCTGTTGTTAAACCTACTCCGCGAGGCGGGGCAAAACCGCTATGGCCAATATACCATTCAGGCTGTGCGCCTGCTCCAGGCCGGCCTTACCCTTCCAGCGATGAACAACCCTTCCGGCGAAGTGGATGAAAAAACGGCCAACCTCATCAACGGGGAAATCGTGAAATTGGACGGATTTGGCGAGCGGGAGGATTACCGGGTAGAAGGGCTGGTTTACGACGAACAGGGCAATCCGTCGGCTAACGTACGGGTGGTCGCATTGGACAAAAACCTCCGCGAGAATGTGCAGTTGGGTACTGATCAGACCAATGCCGTAGGTTTTTATGAAATCGCGTATGGCGCCGCGGAATTTACAAACAAGGGCAAGTCCGGGGCTGACCTTTTTGTGCAGATTTCGGGAACAAATCCCGTCGTGGAGTCGCCGGTAGTGTTCAATGCGCGCCCGGTGGAAGAGATTGACCTGTTAAACGGCCTTGGTGAACAGGCAAGCATCGAAACGGAATATGAGCGACTGAGTGCAGCAGTAAACCAGGTTTTGGTCGCTCAAAATATCAATTTGACCGATTTAAATACGGACGAAGAATTCAGCTTTGTAGCCCGGCAAACCGGTTACTCCCAGGTTCGGATTCAACAATTAGCCGAAGTGCAGCACCAAAGCGCCAACAGTGCGTTGAGACCGGTATTCTACGCAGCCCTGCGCAACGGACTTTCTGCCGACCCTTTATCGCTAAACAACCAATCCAAGGACGACCTGAAGGCTGTACTTGAGCAAGCTGCCGCCGCCGGCATTATCAGCCTGCCTGAGGCCGGCGGCCTGGAGAAAATTCAAGCCGACATCAGAACATTAGCGGAGCAAAGGGCGGGCCAAAACCCCTCGGATAACATACCTGGTTTACGCACCTTGCTTCAGCGGGCCATTACCGGCCCGAATGCCGGGCAATTAAGCAGCGCCTTTATCCAGCGTTATATGCGCCACGAAGGGAACATCAAACAGTTTTGGGAGGACTTGCAATCGGATGGCGAATTTGCACAGCATGCCGAGTCTATCCGTTTTACGCTTCAAAGCGGCATTCTTACGGGCCTGCATACGCCCATGATGGATCACCTCGCAGAGGTAAGGCGCAATGGCGCAATCAACCAACTGATGGATGTAGTACGCTGGAGCGAAAAAGACTGGATAAAAATCGCCAACGAGAAAGGTATACCTCCCGGTACGCCCGGTGATAAAAAGTCAGAAAAGGTGCGGAATTATGTCGGCGCAGTACTCAAGGCGGTGGAAGCTGCTTTCCCTGCCGCTTTTTACGCTCAACGCCTGATTGATAGCCAGTCGGACTCTTCCCGGGAAACCATACGGGCATTTTTCCAGGAAAGCATCTGGAACGCGCAGAAAGACAAACGTTTCGACTTTCGCACAACAAACGTGGACGCTTACCTGAACGATCATCCGGATATGGTTCCGGATAATCAAAAAACGCGCCTGGCAAACCAACTCAAACAGGCCGTTAGACTTTATCGCCTGACCCCGACAGCAGAGACTGCTATCGCGCTGCTGAAAGGTGGCATCAAATCGAGCCGCGACATCACGAGTCTCGGAAAGGAGAACTTTGTGAAACGATTCAACGCCGAACTCGGAGGCGAGAAAACAGCGGAACAGGTATATGCACATGCCCGCCAGCAAGAAGCCCTGGCGCTTGGTTTTTGGGCCAATTTACAGACCAACCTGAATAACCCACAGCCCTGTGTGATCCGAAAGATGACCGACGCAGGTAATGCTGAGGTTGAACGCTCGCAAAAAGCCGGCGATAATGGCCCGTCCTCTACTTCCAATTGGACAGCCTTATTCGGCCCACCGGATGCTTGCCTGCACCCGCATTGCCAAACGGTATACGGCCCTGCTGCATACCTGACGGATTTGCTAAAGTTTTTGAATACGCCCAACTCAACACCGACAGCAGGTACGCCGGATTCTACTCCGGCCAATGCCCTTGAAATCCTGCTGGCCAGAAGGCCGGACCTTCAAAGGTTGAAATTGACCTGTGACAATACCAATACGGTGCTGCCCTACATCGATCTGGTCAATGAATTGCTGGAACAGGAAATCGTATCGCCGGGCGCCCCGATTGCCTGGCAGACCGAAAACGATACCAAGGAATTAGTCGCCATTCCGCGGCATGTAA
>CALEYM010000127.1 GCA_937926185.1 uncultured Bacteroidota bacterium
ACAGGCCTCCCCTGAAGGGGAGGGGAGACGTAGAGGGGGCCGCGGCGCCACGTCTCCCCTCCCCTTCAGGGGAGGCCTGTCCCGTACCGCAGGTCGGGGGGTTGGGGGTGGGGTTTTGCCCTTCAGGGGAGGGGCCGGCACCCACATGCGGCAACACCACCAGCGTAAACAGCGCCGCTCCCACCAGGCTTAGCGCCGCGAACAAACCCAGATCATGCAAAATCGGTGAATTGACGAATTGCAGACACAGGAACGCGCCCACGGTGGTGGCGCTGCCGAGCGTCATGGGATTAGCCAGTTCGCGTACGGCTTCGCGGGGGTCGGGGTGGTGGCGCAGGTGGGTGAAAAAGTGGATGGCATAGTTCAGGGCGATGCCGAGCACCACCGAGCCGGTTCCAACGGCAATGATGGAAATGGCGCCCTGCCAGAGGTAGATCCCGGCCAGGGCAAACAACACGCCGAACAGCACCGGCAGCATCATGAGCAGGGGCACGCGTTTGCGCCGGAAAAACCACCAGAGCAGCACCAGCAGCAATACGACGGTGATGCTGAGGGTGAGGGCGGTGTCGGCCCGAAGTTGCACGGCATTGCCCACGGCGACGGCGGTAGCGCCGAAAAACGTAACGCCGTCTGTAAGACGGCGTGAATCAGCCAGTCTTCGCAACCCCTCTACGAGTTTCTCATTATTGATCGTCTCGGTGGTCGGATATGCCGGCAGGATAAACAGTACCAGGTGCCGCCTGTCGCGGGTCATCACATAGCCGTCGTACAGTTCGTAGTTTTCGTCGTACTGAAAATCCTGGTATTTGCGCATGCCCAGCCAGGTAATGCCGACGGGGTCGCGGGCGATCACCCGTTTCATAACCATGCCCGCGGGCGAACCCAGCGTATGCAGGTTGTCTTCCAGCGTTTGGCGTACCTGTTCGGGCGCAATGAGCCGGCCTATGGCGGCATAATCGGATGTGTCGAGAAAAACGGGCAGGTATTCGAGCTGGAAATCGAGCAATTGCAGCGCGGCATCGTCGTCGGCTTTGTACTGGATGGAAGCGATGTACGGCTTTAGCGCCGAATCGGCCAGCGCAACAAACGTTTCGCAGGTTTCGATCAGCCGTTCGGGATCCGGCGCCGCGCTGGTGTCGGTCTGGGAGATCGTGACGATGATCTTTTCCAGGAATTTGGAGTTCCGGAGCGCGTCGCCGAACCGGGCCGTTTTGGCGTTGGCCGGCAGGGCTTTGGCGATGTCTTCTTCCAGCGTGAGCCGGGAAGCCAGGTAAGTCGTACCGGCAAAGGCGCATACGACGAGGGCATAGAGTAAGCCGCGTCTTTTGGCAAAGAAGTCGTAGAGGGAGACGAAGAGAGTGCCCATGGCTGGCGTTGAAGAGGGCAAAGGTAAAGAATTAAGCGGGGTGTGGCATTAGCGGCCAGGCAAGTGTTTCATCCATTCCTGTTCCTCCTCATTAAGCGATGGCGGCGGCGGGTCTTCCCGGTAGTTAATGGAAAGATCATACCGGCTCCGGGCATATATTTCTTCCAAAACTTTACCCAACGCCAGCGGCACGTCCGGGTCGGGTGACTGCAATGGTACTGGTAAAACGGGTAGCGGGTCGTTCAGGTTAAAAGCCCATACCTGCGAACTGCTGGAACCGGCTCTTGTCAGCAAAGCCATGTAGTGTGACTTGGGCAACCAGGGGTGTTTGAACGGCCGTTCGCCGCGGCGAAGCAGGTCTATTTCGAGCAGATGCACCCCCGATGCATGCAGGCGCAAGCGCTTTTTGCGGTAGAGCTCCAGTCCGGGGCTTCTTTTGTTAACCGGAGAAAGGATTTCGATGGCTGTGATAAGACGGTTTCCTTTTCGGTCGCGGATTTCAATCACCGGAATATGCACTTTGATGGGAGAGGTCAGGTCGAGTGAAAGGGTGGCAGGTGTTAAAGTGTCGATACTGCCCGCGTATTCAATAGCGGAAGGTTCTTTGACTTCTCCCTCCCGGCGGCGCAGTACCTCAACATCCGGATACATGATGCCCACGTCATCTTCCGGAGATGTATCTTCCACGGTATAAGTGGCATTTCGAACTACATACGCTGCACTTATTCTGGTAGTGAGTTGATCTTTGATCAGGAA
Source organism: uncultured Bacteroidota bacterium (assembly GCA_937926185.1). GTDB lineage: Bacteria > Bacteroidota > Bacteroidia > Chitinophagales > Saprospiraceae > M3007. The sequence continues at coordinate 2,123 of CALEYM010000127.1, forward strand.
TGACATGCCTAAATGCACATCGGGCCAAAGGTGTCCTTCCAAATAAGGGTCCATGCCGGGGAAAGGGCTGATCATAACGATATTCTTTTTACAAATTGTACAAAGATAAAGGATTTACCCTTCCGAATTATTTTTCACAGGTGTTTCAGCGAACTGATCACTTAACCGCCTTCTTCCGCCACTCCACGTACCCCATCACCGCCAGTACCAGAAAAACGAAGTATTGAAAACCGGTAAAAACAAAACCTTTACTGAAATAAAGGGGGATGGAGGCGATATTGGTAACGATCCACCAGAGCCAGTTTTCCAGTTTTTTGCGGGTCATCAGGTACATGCCGGTATAGGCCGCCGCCGAGGCAAAAGCGTCGGCCAGGGGCACGGTGCTGTCGGTCCAGCTTTTTAAGATATAATACAACGCCAGCCAGCAGGCGCCGAAAAAAGCCGTGCTCCGCGCCCATTCAACCCGGGTGGAACGGGTGATATGGAGCACGGTTTCGCCATTTTTTTTATTGGCCCACAGGCTCCAGCCAACAATGCTCATCACCGTGTAATAAAAATTCACGCCGGCCTCGGCGTACAGCCCTGCCACTACGCTCAGATAGATATAGATCGTGGTATTGACCAGGCCGGTCGGGTACACCCAGATATTTTCCATGCGGCTGAAAACCACGCTGGCAATGCCGAAAAACACGGCAATGAACTCCAGCCAGGTGGTGGCCATTAAACCTTCGGTAAATTGTCGCCAGATTTCTTCCATGTAACGGTATTGGGCGCGCTGAGCGGCGCGAATATGCCGGTATTTCCTTTACTTTTTATCCCTGATCAATTATCAAAAATTTTGCACGCGCGCCATGCTTGCCACAAACCAGGCGCACGAAGTATACCCCGGGCTGTAAACCGCTCAAATTCAACTGCATCGCGTTATCAGCCTCCGTCGCGGTTTCCGCTATCACCAGTCTTCCCCGTGCATCAAAAACCAGCAAACGTTTGTCTTCCGCGATAAAACTTGCGGGCCATTGCACCGTAACCATCGTTGAAATGGCGGGATTTGGAAAAACAAGCAGTCTTCCTGCTTCCCCTTCCGGTTCGTCCGTATCCACCACGACAGAGCAATCCACGCCCCGGCCGGCTAAAAACTGATCGATCTCACTACTGCGTTTGTCCAGAAACGATTTCAGGCCCGGCAGGTGAAACCAGTCTCCGGATATATTTTGCCTGAAAGCGGCCAGTTCAAAATCGCCGCTCGAATCGGTGGCTACCCACGCGTCTGTCAGTGCCGAGTCGGCCTCGATGCGCGGGAGCAACTGATCGGTATCGAAATATTGCCGCAGCACGCAGTATTGTTCCAGAAACTGCTGTCTGAATTGCGACACTTTCAGTAAACGGCGGATGAGCACGGGCGTCAGGGCTCCGGGCTCCGGGGGCGGGGCGTCTTCGCGCCAGGTAAGGTTGTAATCCCAGGGCAACCAGTGTATTTTGCCGTCGCCGCCCGCGTCGTGGTACAGGTAGTAGTTGCGACCGGCGTTGCCGTAAAAGTCGAGGTTGTTCACCGCGTAGTCGAGCGCCAGCACTTTCAGGAACGAGGGTACGTCGAACACCGCCGCGATGGAATCGGCAAAAACGGCGTCGGGCGTATTGTTGAGCACGTCCACGAAATGGATCAGCGAAGCCCAGTCGTTTTCGCTTTCGTGGTTTTCCAACTCGTATTGCGGGTAATAATTTTCCTGCTCCGGGCCGAGCCATTCGAGGGTGTAGCCGGCAGAGCCGTGCGAATTTTGTTTGTACAGGTTGCCCTTGTGATCGCCGAAATGCCGGTCGAGGAACACGTTGTCCACCTGCTCCACGATCCGGTACAGGCCGGCGTAGGCGCCGTCGAAATACACGCGCGCAAAAGCCGCGCGCGGGGCGGGAATGCCCATATTGCGCAGCAGTTCGTAGCACAGGTTTTCGCGCATAAAGCTCGGATCGCCGGCACGGTTGTGCAGGTTCAGTTTTTTCAGGTCCTGGTAGGTCTGGCCTTTTTTAAAGCGGTTCAGGTCGAGTTTCATGGGTTTTTTGGGCGAACTCCACCAGGAATTGTAGCCTTTGTGCCGGATGCCGATGGTGTCGAGTGGCGTCCCGTCCAGTTCCGCCTTGCAAAAGGTGTACGGAATGTCGCGGATCTGCTGTTGAAAAAAATCGAAGGACAGGATGTAATCCGAGGTCAGCGTGTCCTGCAGTCCGTCGTACAGGGAAGTGAGGTGGACGGTGTGAACGACGCTGTTGTCAAAAATGGACTGGCCGCGGGCGGGCAGCGATAGCAGCATCGCCACGGTAATGGCGCATAGTGTTTGTTTCATGTCCGGTTTGTTTTCAGATTTGGTTTAAAAATATATCGGCAGATTCTTTGGGCCGGACTATGAGACGTGGTGAATGGTGAAAAAGGTTGGGCGCCGGCAAAATCACCACTCCCCGGTTTTCTCCGTCACTCCGCCTGCTTTTACTTCTGCCTCGAATGTTTTTGGCGCCAGTCCCTGGGGTTTGACGGGTTTCAACTCTACACGGTATGTGCCCGGTTCCAGAATAAAAGTTTTCGGGTTGGAATTGTCGCTCTGATAGGTACGGCCGCTGGCGGTACTCTGTTTGCTGGTTTTCGCATAAATACCTACCGTGGCATCTACCAGCGCCGTGCCCTGCCGTGCCCCGATCTTCAGTTCGCCGGAGGCAAATTCCCGTTCGAGAGAAAGGGTGGAGCCGGGTTTTAATTCCTGTTTTTCAAAACGATGTATGGGTGCTCCCGAAATTTCAAGTGCTTTGATCTCCACATCGTACACGCCGGGCGGCACCTGCATTACTGCCGGGTTACTGCCTGCCCCGCGGTACGAGCGCGTTTGCGTTACGACTTCCCGCGTACCGGCTTTGTACAAATGGATCAGCGCATCCGACAAGGCGCCGTTGCGGGTAACCTTGATGCTTGCCGTGCTCTGGGCAAACTCCACGACGCGATGCAGGGTGTCTCGTTCTGCCACTACAAGATCTTTCATGATTTGCACCGGACGGCTGTCGATTTTAATGGCTTCGATGTTGACTTCGTAAGTTCCGGCCGGCAACAATATAACCCTGGGGTTGGTGGATTTGTCTTCATAAGTCCGGCCAACGGCTATTTCGCGGG
>CALEYM010000128.1 GCA_937926185.1 uncultured Bacteroidota bacterium
GGCGCTAAAATCGAAACTTTACCGGTAACGACAAATTTTTTTCACCGAACGGGAAAATTCCGACATTCGCGACATGACCATCAACACCGAACGCCTGTTTCTCGTCGCCTCTACGCTGCCCATACTCGATGCCGTTGTCCGCGAAGACTGGCCGGCGCTTTCCGCCCTGCTGGGCGGCGTGGATATAGCCGACCACTGGATGCACTTCCCGGAAGCCATGGCCTGGATGCGCGACTACCTGCACGAACATCCGGAAGAATGCGATTGGTGGAACTACCTCATTATACATCGCGAAGATGTCCGCCTGGTTGGCGCCTGTGGCTACAAAGGTCCGCCCACGCCCGAGGGCATTGTTGAGATTGGCTATGAAATTGCCGATGGCTACCAGGGGCAGGGCCTGGCCACCGAAACCGCCCGCGCCCTGGTGGCACATGCCCTCCAACAAGAAGGCGTGCAACTGATCGTAGCCCACACCCTTGCCGAAGAAAACGCCTCGGTAGCGGTGTTGCGCAGGCTGGGTTTCCGTTTTGTGGAAGAAGTATACGATCTGGACGACGGGAGAATATGGAAATGGGCGATTGGGTAAAAATGACGGCGCGACACTTATTATAAAACAAGGGCCTCGTCGAGGTTGTACACCGCGCACACGGTCAGCATCAACGCCGCTTGTTCCGCGGGCGTCAAACCTGCTTCGGGCGGACAGGCCCCCACCCGGAGCAAGCGCGCCGCCTCTTCCGGATTTTTTTGATATCGCCCGAATTCCGTTTTAAAATACGCCAGCAATTCCTTCATTTCCTGTCGTTCCGCCTTCCGCGTCAGGATGCGCCGGAATGCGGCGTCGATCCGCGCTTCCGGGGTGTTCAGGCGCGGGTCTTTCAGCAGGCGGCCGGCCAGTACGCGCGCGGCCTCCAGCACCTGCCGGTCGTTGAGCATCACGAGCGCCTGCAGGGGCGTATTCGAGCGCGTGCGGCGCACTTCGCAATTGTCGCGCAGGGGCGCGTCGAAACTCAGGTGCGTGGGCGGCGGTATGGTGCGGCGCTGGTAGGTGTACACGCCGCGGCGGTACATTTTTTCCGGCAGGGTGTCGGGCACGTAAGTGGATTCGCCGCGAAAGGCATTGGCTGTTTTGTCGGCGGCTATTTCTTCCCAGATGCCGGGCGGTTGCCAGGGTTTCACCGATGGGCCGCCGATTTCCTGCACCAGCAAACCGCTGGAAGCCAGCACATTGTCGCGGATAAACTCGTAAGGCATGCGCACCCGCGGCCCGCGCGCCAGCCATTGGTTTTCCGGGTCGGCAGCCTGCCGGCGGCTGTCGGCCAGGGCAGATTGGCGGAACGTCGCGGAGGTGACCATCAGGCGCAGCAGGCGTTTCATATCCCAGCCGCCTTCGCGAAATTCGACGGCCAGCCAGTCGAGCAATTCGGGATGGGTGGGCAAAGCCCCCTGTACGCCGAAATTATCCGGGGTGGATACGATCCCGCGCCCGAACACTTCCTGCCAGAGCCGGTTGACCCACACGCGGGCGGTGAGCGGGTTGCGGGCGTCGAAAAGCCAGGCCGCCAGGCCGCGCCGGTCGGGGGAATAGCGCGCGGTGTCGAAGGGCAAAACGGCCACCGGGGTGGCCGGCCGCACTTCTTCGGCCGGTTGGTCGTATTGTCCGCGGTGGAGGCGGTATGTTTTGCGCAGCCCGGCGCTGTCGCGCATGATCATTTGCCGCAGGGTGTCTTTCGGCGATTTCAGTTCGGATCGGGCGTTCAGGAAAGCCAGCGGCCCTTCGAGATCGGCGGCAGTGATAAACATATAGGGCCTGGGCGTCTGCAGGTTGGGCACGAAGCCGTCTTCCGGCGTCCGGTTAAAAAAAGCGAACGTTGCGTAGTACTCCCGCATTTGAACGGGGTCGTATTTGTGGTCGTGGCAGCGCGCGCACTCCATCGTGAGGCCGAGAAATGCTTTACTGAACGTATTGGTACGGTCGGCGACGTATTCCACCCGGTATTCTTCGTCGATGATGCCGCCTTCCTGGCTGATCTTGTGGTTGCGGTTGAAGGCGCTGGCCAGCAGCATTTCTTTGGTGGCGCCGGGTTCGAGGTCGCCGGCGAGTTGCCAGCCGACAAAGCGGTCGACGGGCATGTTTTCATTAAAGGCTTTGATCACCCAGTCGCGCCAGGGCCACATCAGGCGGGGCAGGTCGTCCTGGTAGCCGTGCGTGTCGGAATAGCGGGCCAGGTCGAGCCAGTTCATGGCCCAGCGTTCGCCGTAGGCGGGCGAAGCCAGCAGGGAATCCACGATATGCTCGTAGGCGCCTTCCTGCTCACCGGCCAGAAAACGTTCGGTTTGTTCGGGCGTGGGCGGCAGGCCGGTGAGCGCAAAACTGAGGCGGCGCAGCAGGCGGGCCTTGTCGGCTTCCGGTGAAGGCTCCAGGTCGTGTCCGGCCATTTTTTCCAGCACAAACGCGTCTATGGGATTTTTATCCCAGCCGGCGCGGTGCGCGGCGGGTATCGCCGGGCGTTCGGGCGGAATGAAGGCCCAGTGCTCCTTCCAGGGCGCGCCTTGTTCGATCCAGCGCACCAGCAGTTTTTTTTCAAAATCGCTCAACGTCAGGTGCGATTCCGGCACAGGCATCACCGAATCGGGATGCGTGGAATAAATGCGGCGCACCAACTCGCTTTGTTCGGGGTGTCCGGGAACGACCGCGAAACGGGGTTTCGGGTTAACGGGTTTCGGGTTAAGGGGTTCAGAGAGGGTATCATGTAGGTCGGAAAGGGGGGCGAAGGCGCCTTCTCTGGTGTCGAGGCGCAGGCCGGCCTGGCGTTTGTTCTCATCCGGGCCGTGGCAGGCAAAACAACGGTCGCTGAGGATGGGGCGGATATGCCAGTTGAAATCGACTTTTTCCGGCAGTTTTTCCGCGCCCCGCGCCGCCGTGCCGCGGCGGTTGGCCAGCCAGAATATGGCGGCGATGATAATCAGGGAAAGCCAAAACCAGCGTTTGCGAAAAAGAACCATGAGTCGGGCCGAATTTGGGGCTAATGTACGGAATTTGTATTTTTTTCTTTTTTATTTGAACATATTATTCAAATATTTGTTTTAATATTTGAATTAAATTTGCGCCGTGGAAAAACGAATATTTAAAGACAACATTTTTGCCGCCATTGCCGGCATGACCAAGGCTTTTTCCAGTCCCAATCGACTGGAAATCATCGACCTGCTGGCCAACGGCGAAAAAACGGTGGAACAGGTTGCCGTCCAGACGGCCATCCCGGTGGCCAATGCCTCTCATCATTTGCAGGTGCTTAAAACCGCCCGCGTAGTGAAAAGCCGGCGGGAAGGCACTTTTATATGGTATTCCCTGAACGGCCCGAAGGCTTACGCGGCCTGGAAAGCCCTGCGCGACCTGGCCCTGGAACAGGAGCCGGCAGTACAGGTGACGCTGCGGGAATTCCGCCGCACGATGGACAGCCCCGGCAGCGTCTCGTATGAAAACCTTCCGTCCAACGACGGGGTGTTCTTTCTCGACGTGCGCCCAACCGATGAATATGCCGCCGGCCACCTGCCGGAAGCGCACGGCATTCCGGTGAAAGATCTACCGGAACGGATGGACGAACTACCCCGCGATAAGACCATCATCGCATACTGCCGGGGGCCTTTCTGCACGTATGCCGACGAAGCCGTGCAGCTGTTGAATGCCCACGGCTTTCGGGCCCTGCGGCTTGAAGAAAGTTACCTGGATTTGACATTCGATCAAAACTGATGACTACGACGGAGAAAACAATCGAACTGGGCTTGCGCCAGAACTGGCGGCAATTCGCTTTGCTCATCCTCATCAACGCCTTCGTGGGCGGCATGGTGGGATTGGAGCGTTCCATATTTCCTCAATTGGCCGGCGAGGTGTTCGGCATAGCGGCCAACACGGCGGTGTTGTCGTTCATCGTGGCTTTTGGTCTGACCAAGGCCGCGGCTAACTATTACACGGGTGTGCTGGCCAACCGCTTCGGCCGCAAGCGGCTGCTGGTGGCCGGCTGGATTATAGCGCTGCCGGTACCCTGGATGCTGATGCTGGCGCCTTCCTGGACCTGGGTGGTGGCGGCCAACGTCTTGTTGGGCATTAGCCAGGGCCTGACCTGGAGCAGCACCGTGGTGATGAAAATTGACCTGGTCGGCGAGAAAAACCGGGGTCTGGCAATGGGGCTCAACGAGTTTGCCGGGTACGTTGCCGTGGCCCTCGTGGCTTTTCTCACGGCAGCGGTGGCCTCGGCGTACGGCATCCGGCCTTACCCCTTTTACATCGGCGTGGCGCTCAGCGTGATGGGTTTGCTGGGCAGCTGGTGGTTTGTCCGGGAAACGCATCACCATGCGAAAGCGGAGCAGCAGACTTCCAGGGTACCGGCCCTGAAGCGCCCTTTTTGGGACACCACCTGGCTGCACCGAAACCTGGGCTCCGTGTCGCAGGCCGGGTTTGTCAACAACCTGAACGACGGCATGGTGTGGGGCATCCTGCCCGTGCTGCTGGCGCAGCGCAGTTTTTCACTGGCGGAAATCGGGCAAATCGCGGCGATCTATCCGGCTGTATGGGGCCTCAGCCAGATATTTACCGGCAAATTAGCCGATCATTTTTGCAAAAAAACGCTGTTGTTCTGGGGCATGTTCGGGCAAGGCATAGCCATTGTGCTCCTGATATGGGCGGGCAATTATTGGGAGTTTGCCGCGCTGTCGGCCATTCTTGGCATCGGCACGGCAATGGTATATCCCACCTTCCTGGCCACCATCGCCGAAAATACCAACCCGGACGACCGCGCGCACAGTATCGGTATTTTCCGGCTCTGGCGCGATTTGGGATATGCCGTTGGAGCGCTGCTCACCGGCATCATCGCCGACTGGCTGGGCCTCCTCTGGGCAATCGGGTTCATCGGCATGCTGACCGTATTTTCGGCAGCGATCATCGAAATACGGATGCGGTGCAGGGAAAAAGCGGGCAGCAGATGTGATAACGTCAAGGCATACACATTCCGTAGTATCGCCGCCGGCAGCCATGTTGGGAGGCGAATCAGAAACGGCATGGTCGCCGGAGCATTTGTTGCTCGCCGCAGAGGCGTGTTGTTTCCTGAATACCTTTCAGGCATTGGCCGATAACGAGGGATTCCGTTTCCGGGCATTGGAATGTCCGGCCAAGGGAGTCGTACAATACACCGACGGCCATTTTGAATTCACGCAAATCCAAATTAGCCCGGTTATTACTTTAAACGCAGATTCTGAGGAGGATAAAGCCCGGCAAATTGCCGATAAGGCGAAACATTACTGTCTGATTACCAATTCTTTGAAATGCCCTGTGACGATGGAACTTGCGGTCAGGTCAATCGAGGTCGGGGTTTGAAGGGGAAACGAAGATTCCTGGCGGGTGGGCGGTGTGTGTCGGCTCCATCCGCTTATTGATCAGCAGGCGCTGGCGTTCGTTGAGGACGGTCGTCCGGTGTTGTTCCCAGAAAGTAGCCTTGGCCAGCACCCGCGCCAGAATTTGGTCGGTAGCCCTCAAGGCGCTGGTCAGGCAATCCAAAAACCACAGCAGCCAATCCGTTATATCCAGGTCGCCTTTTTGGGTGTGTTCCAGGATTTCGTAATACCGGTTCCGTTCCAGCCGGATTTGCGCCGACATGCTGTAAAACCGCTGGCTGCTACCGTCGGCTCTCGACAATTGCATATCCGCGATGGCCCGGGCGATCCGGCCGTTGCCGTCGTCGAAGGGGTGGATGGTGACAAACCACAAATGCGCAATGGCGGCTTTTATCACGGGGTCCATCCTCCCTTCCCGGTTGAACCAATGGATAAAGGCGTCCATCTCTTTATCCAGTACCCCCGCATCCGGCGCCTGAAAATGCACCCGCTCCCGGCCCATTCCGCCGGAAACGACCTGCTTATGCCCGGTGGAATCATCCCGCCAGGCGCCCACCACGATTTTGTACATCCCACTCCGGCCCGTCGGAAACAACGCGGCGTGCCAGCCAAACAAACGTTCTGCCGTGAGCGGCTGATCATTGTGTTTTGTCGCATCGAGCATCATTTCCACCACGCCGTCTACATGCCGGTCGGAAGGCGCCAATCCGGAAATATCCATACCCAGGCGCCGGGCGATAGAAGAGCGCACCTGCTCCGGGTTCAAAAATTCGCCTTCTATTTCGGTGGATTTCAACACATCCAGCGTCAGCGTTTCCAACTCCGCCTCTTGCTGCAAAACGAAACCCAGGGCCGACATTTTCCCCAGCAGTTTCCCCTGCAAATGCCGCACGATGTCCAAAGGCGTTAGAATCGCTTCGGGAGCCCAGGTGAAGTTCGGCCAATCGTATAATTGACGGATGTAGGGCATTTGCCGCAAATTTTGCGGCAAATATACGGGTTATTCGCCGCAAAAGGGAGATTTGCCGCATGAAGTGCGGGGAATGGGGTGGTTTTTCGCTGCAGTGGGAATCCTAAATCATCAACATCAAGGGGGCTGGGAATTCAAATCTACCGCTTAACCCACTTCATGGCTCGCGTAGTTCAGTTCAAAATCCAGGCGCTGAATGCCGGGAATCCCGCCCAGGCGCCCGGATAAGTACCACTTTTCGTAGGGCGCGCCTTTGAGGATACCGGTAATATCGGATAGCGAATACAACTCCGAAGCGCCCGCTTTATCTTTTTCGACGATCCACGTCCATACAAGCGTAATCTTTTAAAAGCCCCACTGCTTCCTGTGCAAACGAACCAACTCAAGCTCCGGACGAAGATATGGTCGTGCAGGTAATCGAATGGGATACCCAGTGAGGCGTCGCAGGCTGTAGGCAGTATCTGTTTCCTTTAAGTTTTTATTGACCAGTACCCGGTACTCATCCGAAAGTGCTATCAGACCGGAATCAAATGCCGCATGCAGGTTTTTGCATAGCGCCAGGCCGTTGGTGGGATGGTCGATACCGGATTTCGCGTGATCCTGGATATGACAGGCATCCACCAAGGGGTGCCACATTTCTTTTTGGGCCCGGAGTCCGGAAATGCAGCAGGTATGGTCATATAAGCCGAGCACGTTTTCCCGAAACTTCCAGTGGCGGACAAACCCTTCAAATTGAACAAATTGTAGCCGGCTGACATATTTTGGAGTACGTTCCTCAACACCTATTAGTGCCTCTTTCTCGGCAATGAGTTCCGCTTGCCCCTGAGAAGCCCAATAGTGATACTTCGTATTCGGGAAATAAGTATCCAGAATGACCATACGCACGATTTCGCGCACTTCGGACGAGGCCAACAAGGTTGTGTACTCCTCGTTGAAACGGCTCCACAAACCATCGGCAGCCGCGCCTTTAAGAGTGTTGTATTTTTTATCGACCGGCCGGTTTGATCTGGTGTATACCGTCCAAAAACGCTCATTTGGTAAATACAGCACCGGTTGAAAAAAATCGCCGGTTTTTGCCTCCGGGATCAGTTTACCCCACGTTTCATTGAACCGGTCATACAAGGTTTCGTCAATGGGAATAAATTCAGGCTTTGCCCTCCCGCTGTCCTCCAACACATCCATTAGGGCCAGCAACATTACCGGTTTGTGCAAGGCCTTGCCACTGGATACACCACCTTGTTTGAGATGAGTGAGTTGGGTGACCAGGTTTTGGAGAGGTGTGTTGGTGAGGAAGGTTGGAAACATAATACAAATGGGCCTTTTTTGATGGAGCGTGGGCCACTTACTTTTGGCGATTATTTATTAAAATCGACTTTGCAAATATCACCTCTCTGGTAGAAAGATCGTTAGAGAAGTTTTAATATTTTTCTTTGCTAATTCTATGGATTATTTTTCAATTTTGCATAAAAACTGGCCCCAATTTTGGAATAATCAATTTGAATGCGCAGTGATCTATGGACACGGGAAGAGATGCTTCTCACTTTGCATCTCTATTTTAGATTGCCGTTCGGGCGGATGCAC
>CALEYM010000129.1 GCA_937926185.1 uncultured Bacteroidota bacterium
TAAAATCCCAGAACTCCAGGCTGTGGCAGTTATTGCAAGCAAATCATTTTTCCACCGTTGAGGCGAAAAAGAGCATAAATTATTAAGTCATCCCCTTGACTAATACCAATGAGTAACAAATCCGGCACCTCAATCATTTCCAAACCCTCCGGAGGAGGAGCCATCTCCGGGATAGGGGAAAAGTTTTCGCCGGACCTTTTCACCGGTACCGGTAATTTTTCCGTTCCAATTTCAACACCTCCCGGGCGTAGCGGGCTCCAACCGCAGATTAGCCTCCAATATAGCACAGGTAATGGAAACAGCCCTTTCGGATTGGGTTGGGGGCTGAGTATTCCCAATGTAAGTCGAAAAACGTCCAAAGGAGTACCGGTTTATGATGATGAAAAAGATGTGTTCATTCTTTCTGGTGCAGAAGACCTGATCCCGGTAGAATTTGGAACAAACTTTATCCGGTATCGGCCGCGTACAGAAGGGCTGTTTGCACGGGTATATCATTACAAGGATAAACAGAATAACTATTGGAAAGTAATGACCAAAGACGGCTTGGTCAGCTATTATGGCACGCCAGAATCTGCAGGAAACGATCCGGCCACCGTATTCAACCCTGCTTATCCTTCCAACGTTTTTTCATGGCACTTAACCCGGTCGGTAGACCTTTTTGGCAGCCATATTCAATACCTATGGGAACAGGATACTCAGTCACAAGACAACCGGCACTGGAATCAAATTTATCTGTCTGAAATCAAGTATATTGATCACGGCAACCCGCTGGCGCCGGATTATCTGGTATCGGTGCGATTCAACTACGAAAGCCGAACCGACCCTTTCTCCTCTTTCCGCCAGGGTTTTGAAATCAGAACAAGGAGGCGCTGCAATTCCATAGAAGTTTTTACCCATGATGTGCCCGATACACTGATTCGACGTTTCGATCTGGTGTATCTGGATGAGCGGGTTGAAGCCGGAGAATTGCCCCAAACGATGCTTCCTTTGAACGGAATTTCGCTGGTTAGCCAACTGAAAGTAACCGGTTTTAAGGATGGCGTTTCGGAATCAATGCCTCCGCTTGACTTGGGCTATACCGTTTTCAATCCGGATGGACATGACCTGATCCGGATAACAGGCAAAGATCTGCCTCCCGGCTCCCTGGCCCGCCCGGAGTACGAACTTGCGGACCTCTTTGGCAATGGGCTGCCCGATTATCTTGAAATGGCCGGCGGCGTCATCCGTTATTGGCGAAACCTCGGAAATGGGGTGTTTGACATCCCGAAAACCATGAAAGATGCTCCAGCCGGGTTGCACCTTGGCAACCCCGATGTGCAGTTCATGGATGTAAATGGCGACGCCCGGGTTGACCTGGTCGTAAATGCCCCGGACCTGTCCGGCTATTTTCCGACCTCCTTTGGCGGTAGTTGGGACCGAAAGTCCTTCAGAAAATACCGGCAAACGCCATCGTTCAGCCTTCGGGACCCGGAAGTAAAATTAGTGGACCTTACCGGCGACGGCGTCACGGATGCCATCCGTTCCGGAAGCCGGATGGAGTGCTTTTTTCAGGATACGGAAACAGGCTGGAGCAGCACCCGCCAGATACCCAGAAAACAATTTGACGATTTTCCCAACATTAATTTTTCGGACCCGCGGGTGCGCTGGGCCGATATGTGCGGCGACGGGATGCAGGATGTCGTCCTTGTGCATGACCGAAACGTGGAATATTGGGCCAATCTGGGGTATGGCAATTTCAGCAAGCGGATCACCATGGAAAATGCCCCCCGCTTGCCCAAACGTTATGACCCCAAACGTTTGTTGCTGGGCGACGTGGACGGAGACGGCCTGGCGGATATTCTGTATATAGAAAACAATAAAGTGACGCTCTGGCTCAACCAAAGCGGAAACTCGTGGAGCGACCCGGTTGAAATTTCCGGTACGCCACCCATTACGGATGCAGACGCCGTGCGCCTGGAAGATATGCTCGGAAGAGGCGTTGCCGGCGTATTGTGGAGCATGGACAAGGGTGGCACGTTGCGCCATCACCTGTACTTCCTCGATTTGACTAACGGCGTTAAGCCCTACCTCCTGAATGAAACCAACAACAACATGGGCGCCCTTACCCGCGTCGAGTACCGTTCATCGATTGAATACTACCTGAAACACGAAAAGCGACCAGAATCCCGGTGGCGCACCACGCTTCCGTTTCCTGTGCTCACCGTCGCCCGGGTAGAGGTGGTTGATGAAATATCACAGGGTAAACTCGCCACGGAATACGAATATCATCATGGCTACTGGGATGGCGCCGAGCGCGAATTCCGCGGATTTGGCCGCGTGGATCAGCGGGACACGGAAACCTTTGAGCGGTTCAACCGACAAGGGCTGCATGGCGGGCAGGTATTCAACGCCGTCGGGACCATGCATTACTCCGCCCCGATAGAGAGCAGAACCTGGTTCCATTTAGGCGCGGTAGGCGACGAGCACGGGGATTGGACCGCAGCGGAATACACGCATGAATATTGGCAAGGAGATATCAACGTGTTTCCGCCCTTGATTGAATTGGAAAACTTGTTCAAGACGCTGCCCAGGCGAGCCAAACGGGATGCTTTCCGGTCGCTGAGGGGCAATGTACTTCGGACGGAATTGTATGCCCTGGATGGTACGGACCGGCAAAACCGCCCCTACTCCGTGACAGAAGGCCAGTTCAGCGTACGACTGGAGTATGCGCCGCCCGGGGAAAGTGTGCAGGGGAGAGACCATATCTTTTTCCCTTTTTCCGTAGCCCAGCGCAATACCCAATGGGAGCGCGGCGATGACCCGATGACGCAACTGAGTTTTACCGCGGATTTTGACGACTACGGCCAGCCCGGTTCGCGGGTCGTCATTGGAGTGCCACGCCAACGAAACTATACCCGAAAAGATTTCAACGCCGCTGAGCCGTACTTGGCGACATTTTCCGCTACGACGTACTGCACACCTAAAGACGACGCTCAGCGCTACATCGTTGGCCGGGTGGCAAGGGTGAACGCCTATGAAATACCCAACAATGGCCAGGACAATGCCTTTGCGCTTGTTCAAAAAATCCTGAATGGCGATGCACAATACCGCCTGATCGGCCAAAGCCTTACTTTTTACGACGGCCCGGCTTTCGAGGGTTTGCCCTGGTTGGAAGTAGGCGACTACGGCATTCCGGTGCGGACTGAAACCCTGATACTTACACAGAACATCCTCACGGCCGCCTATGGCACTAAGTTGCCGCCTTATCTGGACCCCGCCGGCCCTGTATGGGGAGCCGATTATCCCCTGGGATTTCAGACGGCTACACCCGTATTAGCCGGTTACCGGCACCATACCGATCAGGAAAATGGGTACAGCACGGGGTATTACGCCGTGGGCGCCCGGACCCGATTCGATTTTCAGTCGGGCATTGCCCACCCGAGAGGGCTGGTATTGGCTTCACGCGACCCCTTCGACAACGAATCCACGATCGAATACGACGCCTACGGATTGTTGCCGGTAAAAGCCACCGACCCGCAAGGCATGACCGTGCAAGCGGAATATGACTATACCACCATGCAGGTAAAGGGCATGACCGACCCCAACGGCAATCGCTCTGCATTCGCTTTTTCACCCCTCGGCCTGCTGTACAAAGCGGCAGTACTGGGCAAGCCGGGTGAAAACAAAGGCGATACCCTCGACGACCCGGGCATCGAATACCAGTACGACTTTTTCGCTTTCCTCCAACACCGGAATCCTGTTTGGGTGAAAACCATCACCCGGGAACACCATATACAGGACGGCATCAACAACGATACCCTGCAAGTAGTCGAATATTCCGATGGTTTCGGCCGGCTTGTGCAAACCCGCGCCCAAACCGACAATGTTCTTTTTGGAATTATGCCGTTCGGCGACAGCGGACTGCCTGCCGACCAAAACGCGCCTAATACCCCGGCATCGGGTGTAGAAAGACTCCCCGGTGATCCGGAGAATGTTGTGGTGAGCGGCTGGCAGGTGTATAACAACAAAGGCTGGGTGGTGGAAAAATACGAGCCCTACTTTGATAAAGGCTGGGATTTTGCCATGCCCGGCAGCGCGGCTTTCGGGGAAAAGGTAATAATGTTTTACGACCCGCGCGGCAACGCCGTCCGCACCGTAAATCCCGACCGTACAGAGCAATGGGTCATATACGGTCATGTGCCCCAGCTGACCGACCCGAAAAATTACGAACCGACGCCCTGGGAAATGTACACGTACGGCCCCAACGATCTGACGCCCGTCACCCATCCCAATATTCCCTCGGTAACCGGCTCGCACTACTTCACGCCGGACAGCAACCTGCTGGATGCTTTGGGAAGGACCATAAAAACCACCAACCACCGGGTGCAAAATGCAGGCGGGGTGATGGAGGATGTAGTGATGCAATATGAATACGATATCCGGGGCAACCTGTTCAGGGTAACCGACCCATACGGCAGAACGGCTTTTTCACATGTGTACGACCTGAAGCCAAAAGCCGGCGAGGATGACCCGGGCGCCAATATCCTCCAAACCAAACACCTCGATGGCGGTCTCAAAACCGCCGTGTTCAACGGAGCGGGCCAGCCCGTCGAGATGCGCGACGCCAAAGGCGCCTTGGTGCTGAATACATTCGACAACCTGAACCGGCCGGCCCGTTCCTGGGCCAGAGACCAGGCCGGAGAGGCCCTGACGCTGCGGCTGCAAACCCTGTACGGCGATGCGGCAGGACTGGCCAATCCGGCCCTGAACAACCTGCTTGGACAGGCATATAAAGTGTACGACGAAGCCGGGCTGACGGTGTTTCCTACATACGATTTTAAAGGAAATCCGCTCCAAAAAATACGCCGGGTCATCAAAGACAGCGAAATAGGGAACGGCGCCCCCGGGCAAGCCTACCGGGTGGATTGGACCACCAACGACCTGCCGCTGCGGGAAACCGCGCTGCTGGATACCCGTTTGTACGAAACCGACCTGGCCTTCGATGCGCTGGGCCGTACCACCCGTATGTCCTACCCCCGCGACGAGGATGGAGAACGCAAAGTGCTCGTACCCACCTACAACCGCGCCGGCGGGCTGCAAAAAATAACGCTGCAAACCACGGCGGGCACGGACGATTACGTGACCCATATTGCCTATTCCGCCAAAGGGCAACGGCTGTTGGTGGCTTACGGCAACGGCATCATGACCCGCCACCACTACGACCCCAAAACCGGCCGCCTGCTGCGGATGAAAAGTGAAGGGTACCAGCAAAACGGCTGGACTTTCACACCACAAAGCGGCAGCACCCGGCAGGACTACGCCTATCAGTACGACCTCAATGGGAATATCATTGCCATACAGGACAAAACCCCCTCCTGCGGATTGACGACTACTCCGGATACATTGCTCCGGAAGTTCTCCTATGACCCCCTGAACCGCCTGCTGAGCGCCACCGGCCGGGAATCGGATATTGGCGCGACGGCATATCCCTGGGAGGACAGCCCCGTGCACAACGATCCCAACCAGGTGCGGGCCTATACCCGCCAATACGCCTTCGATAAGCTGGGCAATATGCAAACCCTGCAACACATCACCCCAGGCGGAAGCGGGAATTTTACCCGTACCTTTAGTTACGGCCCGGGTAAAAACACCCTGCAAAAAATAGAAGTGGGCGGGAGCAACTACACGTTTGTCCACGACGCCAACGGCAACCAAACACAGGAAGGCCTCTCCCGCTTTTTCGAATGGGACCACAGCGACCGCTTGCGGGCGTTTTACATAAGCGCCGGCGGCAACGCCAGCATCCACGCCCAATACCTGTACGACGGCTCCGGAACCCGGGTGAAAAAATGGGTAAAAACTCAGGGTGGAGACCTTAGCGTAACGGTCTATATCGACGGCATCATGGACCACCAGTACGAAATAAGCGGGGGCGCCAAAAAAGAAAACAACACCCTCCACCTGCTCGACCAGCGCATACGCATCGCCACCCTGCGCGTGGGGCCGCCCCTCTCGGCCAATGAGCCGGCCGATGCCCTGAAGTACAACCTCGAAGACCACCTCGGCAACGCCACCGCCACCCTGAATGCCGGCGGTGGCTGGATCAACCGGGAGGAGTACTTCCCCTACGGGCAGAGTAGCTTCGGCAGTTTCTCCAAAAAACGCTATCGATTTGTAGGCAAAGAAAAGGACGAAGAAAGCGGTTTGTATTACTACGGCGCGCGCTACTATGCGCCCTGGACTTGTCGGTTTGTTAGTGTCGATCCCTTGTTTC
>CALEYM010000130.1 GCA_937926185.1 uncultured Bacteroidota bacterium
TACAGAACAAAATACTTCGGTGCGCTGCACCTCCGGGATAGGTTCGGTTATCCGGACTACTACAAATATTTAGCGGCGCTGCCGCTTTACCCGCCCCAAATCGCCCAAAATGTTAAGCGAAATAGGTGCTCCAAGGCCCCGCGATTATGATAATCGACCGGTTCTACTACAAACGTTGGGCCTCCTCCGAGGCCATGAGATGTCGGTTTTGTGGGTAATCGATAGGGTTAGAGGGTTTCTGGTTAGAGGGTTGTGTTAACCAGAAGCCCTCCAACCTTCAATTCAAATACACCGCCATTTCCTCCACATCCCGGATTTGCACATCGATATTATCCATAAGTGTGGTGTACAACGACAGGCCGACATAGTCTGCTTTAATCGGGAATGATTTGTGTTTGCGGTCAACCAGCACGGCCACTTCCACCTTTTGCGGCAGCACGGCCAGAAGGGGTTGCACCGCGTAAAAGATCGTCCTGCCTGTGTTGGCTACGTCGTCCACGATAATAATGGACTTACCCCGCAGCACCTCGGATGGCAATTCGATGTAGGGATCGTATTCCAGCGGATTGGCCGGGTTCAGCCGGATACGGGTCATAGTGATCTTCATTTCCGGAGGGGCGATCGGTTGCAGTTCGGCCAGCAGCAGTTGGGCAAAACCGGCGCCGTTATTGTTGAGTCCGGCCAGAATAATTTCCGGTTCGCCGAAGTGGTGCTCCATTATTTCTATGGCTAATCGTTTGATTTTTTGGCGGATACGCCGGTCGTCCAAAATCTTCATGTGCAGAAAGGAATAATTTGAGTGCAAAAATCCGTGCTTATCGCTGTACTTTTCGCCGGTAAAACATTTTTTTATGGTGCAAACGCTACTTTTTTTGCTTGTATTGGCTGTTACGGGCTGGTTTGCGTGGAAAGGTTACCGGCGGGTGTGGCAAAATATCGGCCTCGGCAAGGCTGAAAATATCGGCGGAGACACGGCAGCGCGCTGGCGAAACGTACTTTTAGTGGCTTTCGGACAGCAAAAAATGTTCAGGATGAGCCTGCCTGCCGTGCTGCACCTGTTCATCTATGTGGCTTTTGTCATTACTCAAATCGAACTGATCGAAATTTTTGTGGATGGGCTGACGGGCCATCACCGGTTTTTCGCGCCATACCTGGGCGACTTTTACACTTTTGTCATTAGCTTTATCGAAATATTGTCGGTACTGGCCTTCGTGGCGACTGTTATTTTCCTGGCCCGGCGCAATGTGCTGCGCTTGCCGCGTTTTACCAAACCGGAAATGAAGGGTTGGCCCTTCCGCGATGCCAACCTGATCCTTTTAGGTGAAATTATCCTGATTACCGGCATTTTTTGCATGAATGGCGGCGATAAGGTACTGCAAAGCCGGGGCGTGGAGCACTATCCGCTCACCGGCGCCTTCGCCGTGAGCAGTTGGCTGGGGCCTGCGCTGTTTGGCGGGCTTGGCGACGGAACGGTGATCGCAATAGAACGTTTCGGTTGGTGGCTCCACATTCTGACTGTCTTTGGCTTTCTTTGTTACCTGCCATATTCCAAACACCTGCATATTCTGCTGGCATTTCCCAATACCTGGTACGCGCGGCTGAGCCCCAAAGGCAAAATGGAAAACATGCCGGAAGTGCAAAAAGAAGTGCGCATTATGATGGGGCTGGAACAACCCGACCCCAATGCCGCGGCAGAACTGCCCGAATTCGGCGCCAACGACGTATTTTCGCTTGGCTGGCATAATATCCTGCAAGCATACTCCTGTACCGAATGCGGCCGCTGCACCGCCTCCTGTCCGGCCAACCTGACCGGAAAAAAACTCTCCCCGCGCAAGGTGATGATGGATGTACGCGACCGGGCGGAGGAGGTAGGGAAAAATATTGAAGCCGGAAAATTTACCAGGGAAAATTACAACGACGGCAAAAGCCTTTTCGACTACATCAGCCCGGAAGAACTGCACGCCTGCACTACTTGCAACGCCTGCGTGGAAGCCTGTCCGGTGCTGATCAACCCCCTGGATATTATCCTGAAAATGCGGCGGCACGAAATCCTGACCCAATCCGCGGGTCCGGCCGAGTGGCTGCCGATGTTCAACGCCATTGAAAACAACGGGGCTGCCTGGGCCATGAGCGACGACCGTGATTTGTGGCGCCATTCATCCTAATCTCAATTTGATTTATGCTTGCTAAAACATACGCCGACTTCCAATCCGAAGGCCGCGCACCGGAAATCCTGTTCTGGGTAGGCTGCGCCGGCTCTTTCGACGCCCGCGCGCAAAAAGTGACCCGGGCCCTGTGCGAGATACTGAACCATGCCGGGATACAATTTGCTATTCTGGGCAATGAAGAACGCTGCACCGGCGACCCCGCGCGCCGGGCCGGCAACGAATTCCTGTTCCAGATGACCGCGATGATGAACATCGAAACGCTGAACATGTACGGCGTGAAGAAAATCGTGACCGCCTGTCCGCACTGTTTCAATATCCTGAAAAATGAGTACCCGGAATTGGGCGGCCATTACGAGGTGGCGCATCACACCCAGCTGTTGCAGGAACTGATCCAAAACGGAAAGATCAAACTGAAAGAAGGCGGCGACTTCAAAGGCAAACGGATCACCTACCACGACTCCTGTTATCTTGGTCGCGCCAACGGCGTGTACGAAGCCCCACGAGCAGTGCTCGAAGCATTGGATGTCGACTTGGTGGAAATGAAACGTTCGCGCCAAAACGGCCTCTGTTGTGGCGCTGGCGGCGCACAGATGTGGAAAGAGGACGAGCCTGGCGATAAACGCATCAATACCGAACGCATCGAGGAAGTATTGTCTGCCAGCCCGGCCATCGTGGCAGCCAACTGTCCGTTCTGTATCACCATGCTGCAGGACGGCCTGAAGGCCAAAGAAAAAAATGAACAGGTCATGGTGCTCGATCTGTCGGAGATGATTTTGAACAACCTGTGAAGGTTTCTGGTTAGAGGGTTAGAGGGCATATCTTCCACACTAAACATAAAGTCATGCTATTTCCTACCATAGCCGGCGCTGAAGATTTTTCTCCTGAATCCCGGGTTTGGGTATACACTGCCAGCCGGCCGCTCGAGGATGGGGAGCTACGAACCGCACAGGAAGCCCTGAACCATTTTGTGCGTCAATGGACGGCCCATAACCAGGCGCTGAAGGCCGTTGCAGAAGTATTTCAAAACCAGTTTGTGATACTCATGGTCGACGAAAGCCAGGCTGGCGCCAGCGGCTGCTCGATCGACAAATCGGTGCATTTTCTGGAAACGCTGGGACAAAGGCTGCACGTCGATTTTTTTGAACGGATGCTTTTCGCCTGGACAGAAGGCAATTCGCTGCAATTTGGCGACCGGGAAACCTTACGCCGGCAGGCCGGGGAAGCCAAAATTGACGACCAGACACTGATGGTCAATACTTTGGTTCAAAACAAAAAAGACCTTCAGGAAAAATGGCTGCTGCCCTTCGGGAAAAGCTGGCATCGTCGTCTGATATAAATTCGTAATATTGCCCGTCAAATCATCGCTATCATTCCGGTAAAAAACAGATTTTTTCCAAAAGCCTTTTTTGCCTGAACAACCAATGTTTTTCGCCAAACGGCGTTTAACGGGAGGTTCAGGCCATTGTCATTTGTAACAAACACTAACCTAATCCGATCAACATGAACTTTTTCCCGCGACAGCTTCCGTGGCTGGGGGTAATATTTTTTTTAATGCCCTCCGTCCTTTCCGCCCAATCTTCCTGCCCGACACCGATAGATATTAACCTGCTTAGTTCCAGTTCCATTTCCACCACTTTTTCCTGGACAGGCTCCGGCCTGACCAATACATTGTACCAATGGGAAATTGGTTTCCCCGGCTTCAACCCGGGCAATAATCAATTTATCGTGCGCGACAGCACTTCCGATACGGTGGATATTGCTTTCGGACTGATTACTTCCACTTTGTTCGAACTGAGAATCCGGTCGATATGCGGCAACATGAACGGCGATACGAGCGATTGGTCGCTCCCCGTGCAATTCAGCACGCCCCCCGGCTGCAATGAAGAATTTACCGATCCCGGCGGCCCCCTGGGCAACTATCCCGATGCGGCAACCGACACCATAATTATATGTCCGCAATCGGATTCGGAAGTGGTAAAATTAACTTTTCTGAGCTTCGCCACTGAACAAGCCGGCGATGTCCTGAAAATTTTTGACGGCAACAACCTGGGCTCGCCCCTGCTTGCCACCTTGTCCGGCGTTTATCTGCCGCCACTCGACACACTGCCCGGCCCTTTTGTAGCGACTAACCCGAGCGGCTGCCTGGCCACTTTATTTTCTTCAAATGGACAAAACAACAATGATGGTTGGACCGCTTTTGTCACCTGCATGAA
>CALEYM010000131.1 GCA_937926185.1 uncultured Bacteroidota bacterium
TGGCGCTGGCGCTTCTGGTGGTTGCGCTTGGCCTTTTTGCCCGGAAAGACTATCACATCGAACGCAGCATCGAAATAGACGCCCCTAAAAACGTGGTGTATGAATACGCCCGCTATTTTAAAAACTTCGGGGCCTGGTCGCCCTGGGCGGCACTGGACCCCAACATGAAAACCAGCATTACCGGTACCGATGGCGAAGTGGGCGCCACGCACAGTTGGTCGGGCAACGACGACGTGGGCGAAGGCCGGCAAACCATCACAGCCATGACGCCTGAGCGGATCGACATCGAGGTGAATTTTACGCAGCCTTTCGAAAGCACCTCGCCAACTTACATGACCTTTAAAGAAGACGGCAAAAAAACGACGGTTACCTGGGCTTTCGACATGCACGTGGTTTTTCCCTGGAATGGCCTGGCCATGTTTACCGACGTGGATGCCGGCGTGGGAGCCGATTACGAACGCGGGTTGAAAAACCTGAAAAAAAATTGTGAAGAGATCGCGCATAAAAAATACCGCGGCTACGAAGTGGCTGACCTCGACTCCATGGCAGTCCGGTACTTCCTCGGCGTACGGAAAACGGTTAATTTTACCGATATCCCGGCTTTTTTTGGTTCAAATTTCTCCAAAGCATTTGAACAGGCCCAAAAAAGCGGCGCCGCCATGGCCGGCTCACCCTCGGGCCTTTTCTGGAGTTATGACGAACAGGGTGGCAAAACCGATATGGCCGCCGCCATTCCCCTTGCAGCGGATCAAAAACCGGCTTCCGGCCTCGGCATTTTTCCGGTTGGCGGAAAACGCGCGCTGGTCATCGAATACTTCGGCGCTTATGAAAAATCCGGCGAAGCCCACTATGCAATGGACGATTACATGAAGGAAAAAGGCCTGCAGAATATTCCCCCGGTGATCGAAGAGTATGTAACCGACCCGGGCCAGGAGCCCGATACGGCCAAATGGCTCACCAAAATTATTTACTTTGTAGAACCCGCCATGCCGAAGGAACAATAAGGGGGAATATCTTTACGGCCTGATTTTAAATCCTTCCCCCATGCTTCGGATGCTATTAAGGGCCCTTCCCCTGTTATTGCCACTCGGCTTTGCTTTGCCCCTGCGGGCACAATTGTACGAACTTCCCTTTGCCGAAATTGCCGGACGTTCCGCTTTAATTGTGGAAGGCCGGGTTTCCGGGCAATTCAGTTTCTGGGATCATCCGCGCCGGAATATCTTCACTGCCAACACGGTGGAGATATTCCGGATTTTCAAAGGCGCTGCCCTGGCGCCGCAAAAAATTCAGGTCATCACGCCCGGCGGTATTGTCGGCGACCGGATGCACCTCGTTTCCGAATCAGTGCAATACCGGGTGGGCGATGCCGGGCTTTTTTGCCTGCTTCCCTCAACCGCCGATATTCCCGTAACGCCGGCCTGGGAAAATTACGGCGCTGCGCAGGGTTTTTTCCGCTACGATAATGTGGGCAACCGGGTGGAGCATCCATTCCTCAGTTTTTCAGGGGTAAAGGCCTTGCGCGAACAGATCATGGCCAGCACCCGCGAACCCGCTGTTATTATAAGCGGGCACGATTGGAATCCCGTACCGACCGACCGCGCCACGCCGGTGATCAGTTCGTTTTCCCCGGCCACTACCACGGCCGGTACCGGGAGTATTCTGACCATTACCGGGAGCAATTTCGGCGCCACGCAAGGCTCCGGTGCAGTGCGGTTCCGCAATGCTAATTCTTCCAGCAGCTACTTTGACGCCGATGCGAGCGACGTCATTTCCTGGAGCGATACAGAGATCACGATCCGGGTACCCTCTACCTCTGCCGGCGTCGGCGGTACCGCCGCTACCGGGCTAATAGAGGTACGCAATGACAACAATGAAACCGGTATCAGCAGCGGTACGTTGACCGTGGACTACGCCTACACTAATTTCGAATATAATAATGAAAAATACGGCGCCAAGCTTGTGGAAGACAACGGCGACGGCGGCATGACCTTTACGCTGAGCACCTCCCTGTGCAACAGCGGCGACCAGGACGCGGTCAATGCCCTGGGGCGCGCCCTGCGCGAATGGCGCTGCGTGACCGGGGTCAACTGGGAACTTTCCACCTCCACCACTACCAGCACCAGTATCGACGACGATGACGTCAACATAATTACCTGGGATGTGAGTGATAACCTGCCGTTTGGAGTAGTGGGCAGGGCCCACAGCTATTTTTCCGGCTGCTCGAGCGGCGATGTTTACTGGCATTTATACGAAGTTGACATCAATCTGGACGAGGGCGCCAGCTGGTATTTCTGCGACAATCCGGGCAATATTCCCGGTTCCAGCATCGATTTTCAATCGGTGGTGTTTCATGAAATGGGACATGGGCATCAGCTGGGCCACGTGAACCTTTCCAGCGCGGTCATGCACCGTTCCATTTCAAACGGCCAAATCAAACGCACACTCCTTGCAGGCGAACAGGCCGGCGCCGAATTTATCATCAACCAAAGCGCCAACCCCTGCGGCCCCGACCCAATGACCTTGCTGAGCGCGCCGGGCTGCCAAAGCCTTACCGCGCCCGCGGCGTGCGACAATCCCGGGCCCTGTACGGCCTCCCTGCCGGTTGAGTTGATTGCCTTTAAGGGCGCCGTCGCCGGCCCAGGCATCCGGCTCGAATGGAGCACCGCCACGGAGATCAACAACGATCATTTTACCCTGGAACGCTCCGCAAACGCCATCGCTTTCGAGCCGCTGGCCGAAATTCCGGGTGAATTATTTTCAACCACCGTTCATGTTTACCGCCATCTGGACCAGCAACCTTTGCCAGGATTGAATTACTACCGCCTCCGGCAAACGGACCGCGACGGCAGCGAGGCCGTGCTCGGCATGATCGCCGTGCGTTTTGGAAAAACGGAAGCATCGGTTCAGGTTTATCCCAACCCGGTGCGGAACGACCGGATATTTGCAGTTTTTGAACACCCAAATGCCAGTGAGCGGGTAGAATGGGTGCTCACCGATTGGAGCGGGAGGCTGATCGCTCGGGAAAAACTGGAAGTATCCAGGCCGGGAGAGCCGCGGGTGATCGCGCTCCGGGATATGCCTGAAGGGGCCTGTCTGCTCCGGATATACCGCGATAGCGACCAGCGTTTGCTCCTGCAGGAATTGTTGTTTAAACATTGAGTTTAAAAGTTTGATTATCAAACTTTTATTTTAAGCATTTTGCGCGGAAAAACTCTTGATTTTTCTTCCGGAACCGGGCAATTCTTCGTAATTTTGCGCCCCTATGAAAGAAGAATTTGATTCAGCAGCAGATCAGCAGAAAAAAGCCGCCGAAAATGCCGGCGATTACGGCGCCAGTAGCATTACCGCGCTTGAAGGCCTCGAAGCCGTGCGCAAACGCCCCGGCATGTACATCGGCAGTACCGATACCAAAGGCCTGCACCATTTGGTGTGGGAGGTGGTAGACAACGCCATCGACGAACACTTAGCCGGTCATTGCACCAACGTATGGGTTACTATTCACGCCAATAACAGCATCACGGTGCGCGACAACGGGCGCGGTATCCCCACGGGTATGCACCCGAAACTGAAAAAATCGGCGCTCGAAGTAGTCATGACGGTGCTGCACGCGGGCGGCAAGTTCGATAAAGACTCCTATAAGGTTTCCGGCGGTTTGCACGGCGTGGGCGTATCCTGCGTGAACGCGCTGTCGATCCACCTGCGCGCCGAAGTACACCGGGAAGGCAAAAAATTTGAACAGGAATACAAACAGGGTAAACCGCAATACGACGTGCGCGAAATCGGCAACACCGACGACCGCGGTACCATCGTCACCTTCCTGCCCGATCCGGAGATTTTTGAAACTGACGAATATAAGTTCGATATTCTGGCCCACCGCCTGCGTGAGTTGTCTTTCCTGAACAAAGGTCTCCACCTCGACCTCGTGGATGAGCGCGAAAAAGACAACGGCGGCTTCAAAAACGAACATTTTTACTCTGAAGGCGGCCTGCAGGAGTTCGTACTCTGGCTCGACGAAGCCAAAACCAAATTGATTGAAAAGCCGATCTATATTACGGCCAAGGAAGAAGGCGTGGACGTGGAAGTAGCCATGATGTACAACACTTCCTATTCGGAAAACGTCATTTCTTTCGTCAATAACATCAGCACCCGCGATGGCGGCACCCACGTCAGCGGCTTCCGGCGGGCGCTCACCCGTGAATTCAAAAAATACGGCGACGACAACGGCTTTTTTAAAAAACTCAATTTTTCCATCAGCGGCGAGGACTTTATGGAGGGGCTCACCGCTATTGTCTCCGTAAAGGTACCGGAACCCCAGTTTAAAGGCCAGACCAAGGGCGAACTGGGCAACTCCGAAGTGCTCGGTATCGTAAGCCGCTGCGTAGGCGATGCGTTAAAGGTGTTTTTGGAAGAAAATCCAAGTCACTCCCGCCGGATTATCGAAAAGGTGGTGCTGGCTGCCACGGCGCGTAATGCAGCCCGCAAAGCCCGGGAAATGGTGCAGCGAAAAGGCGCCTTTACCGGCGGCGGCCTGCCCGGTAAACTGGCCGACTGCGCCAGCCGAAATCCCGAAGACAGCGAAATCTTCCTCGTCGAGGGCGACTCCGCCGGCGGTACCGCCAAGCAAGGCCGCGACCGCCACATACAGGCCATTCTGCCCCTGCGCGGTAAAATACTGAACGTGGAAAAAGCCCTCGAACACAAGATTTACGAAAATGAGGAGATCAAAAACATGTTCACCGCCCTCGGCGTATCCGTTGGTGAAAACGACGAAGGCCACCGCATCCTGGTGACCGACAAACTGCGTTACCACAAGATCGTGATCATGTGCGACGCCGACGTCGACGGCAGCCACATCACCACCCTCATTCTGACTTTTTTCTTTCGCTACATGCGCGAACTGATCGAAAAAGGACACGTGTATATCGCCCAGCCGCCGCTATATTTAGTCAAAAAAGGCAAAAACCAGCGCTATTGCTGGAATGATAAAGAGCGTAAAGCCGCCCAACTCGAATTTTCCGGCGGCCGCGAAGATGACGACTCCGTGAAAGTACAGCGCTATAAAGGTCTGGGAGAAATGAACGCCGAGCAGCTCTGGGAAACCACCATGGACCCCGTCACCCGCATCCTCAAACGGGTGACGCTCGACGACGCCGCCGAGGCCGACCGTATGTTCGCTATGCTCATGGGCGATGAAGTACCGCCGCGCCGGGCGTTTATCGAAGCCAATGCGAAGTACGCGCGGATTGACGCGTAAAGCCACATTTTTTTAAAAAAACAGCACCAGTGCCTTTAACAGCGTCTGCAACACCCCCCACAACGCGGGAATACCCACAAACGCCCACGACAACCAGAGGCGGAGACTGGAATGAGTATCTTTTTTCCTCATAGTTGTGGATAATGATATTTTTCATGTACGGGCCGGATGCAGATATTACATACAAAGCCCACTACCAGCAAGCCGGCCATGATATACATGGTGGTGGAATAGGCCTGTGCCGCCGGCACCTGCAGGGTTTCCATCTGGTAGGCGCGCAGGTTGTTCACCAGTTGCGGGCCGAGTATGGCAGCCGCGCTCCAGGCCAGTAAGAGGCGTCCGTGGATGGCGCCTACTTCCATGGTGCCGAACATATCGCGTAAATAAGCCGGGATAGTGGCAAAACCGCCGCCGTACATACTCATGATCACACAGAATGCCGCTACGAACAACACCACGTTACCCATCTGCCCGGTAAGCGGTATCAGAAAATACAACACGGCGCCAAACAGGAAAAAGACCGTGTATGTATTTTTGCGCCCGATCCTGTCGGACAGAGACGACCAGAAAAACCGGCCGGCCATATTGAACAGGCTGAGCAAACCTACAAAACCACCTGCCGCGGCCGTCGTGACGGCACGGGCAGCGCCCACCACTTTCTCAGAAAACATTTCCTGGATCATCACCGAAGCCTGACCCAATACGCCGATGCCGGCCGTAACGTTGAGCATCAGAACAGCAAACAGCAGGTAGAACTGTGGCGTACGAATCGCCCGGGCCGCATCCACATCGGCGCCGGCAGACCGTACTGTTTTGGCGCCGCTCTGCGGTCGGGGCCAGCCTTCAGGCCGCCAGCCGGGTGGGGGTATACGAACCGTCAGCACCCCAAACAGCATATAAGCAAAATACAGCCCACCTATTACCAAAAACGTTTCAGCCACACCGGTCGACACCGGCGACCGGAACAGTCCCATCAGCCAAATAGATAAAGGTGCGGCCACCATGGCGCCGCCACCAAAACCCATGATCGCCATACCTGTGGCCATGCCGGGCCGGTCGGGAAACCAGCGGATGAGCGTGGATACCGGTGAAATATAGCCTAACCCCAGCCCAATGCCGCCCAGGACGCCGTGACCAAGGTAAAGCAGCCAAATCTCATGCTGCCATACGCCGAAGGCCGAAACAAAAAATCCACCGGAAAAACACAGGGCCGATACAAACATGGCCTTGCGCGGCCCGGCCCTTTCGAGCCATTTACCGAATACCGCCGCGGCGGCGCCCAGGCAAAACAAGGCAATGGAAAAAATATGCCCCACCTGCACCAGTGACCAATCGCCGGGCGCAGCCTGCGTGACGCCGAGCAGCTGTGTCAGCGGTTTGTTGAATACACTATACGCGTAAATCTGCCCGATGCACAGATGAATAGCGAGGGCCGCTGGCGGCACCTGCCAGCGGTTAAAGCCCGGCGGGGCAATCGAGTTCGATTTTTCTAAAAATGAAAACAGGGTGCGTGCGATGGTTTGGTTGGTCTGTGGGGGGGCGTTTTCAGGCCAAAGCCCGGGCGCCACATTGTTTGACACAACTGCGCCCGGGTTGTCTGTGAGGCTCAGTCAATTATTTCTTCTTTTCCTCTTTTTCCGCTTTCCCGTCGCTATCCTGCTTTTTCCCCAGGTATTCGGGCAATTCCATGCCGGCCATATTCAGCAGGTCATTGAGCGGCGGCACGGCGCGGTACATACCGGAGATAAAATTGGAGGTAGAGTTGCCTTCGCCGTTTCCATTGCCGTTGCCGCCTTCCCACACCGTGATCTTGTCGATCTTGATGCCTTTGATGGCTTCCACCTGGGTTTTTACCAGTTCGGGCAGTTTGTCGGCGATAAGAAGCAGCACGGCGTCGCGGGTGTTGCCACCGGCGGAATCGACCACTTTCTGGAAACCCTCGGCCTGTTTGCTCAATACTTCGAACAAACCGCGGGCCTCGGCTTCCTGTTTCAAAAAGATAGCATCGGCTTCGCCCTTGGCCACCCGGCGGATTTGCTCGGCCTGGGCTTCGGCGGCGATTTCAGCTTTGCGTTTGTCGATCTCTGCGCGGATCACCTCGTCGGCTTCGCGGCTGGCTTTTTCGCGCGCGGCGCGGGCTTTTTCGGCGGCTTCTTCGGCTTTGTAAGCGTCCTCAAGGGCTTTAGCCGACTGCACTTTTTCGGCGGTCATGGCCAGGCGCAGTGACTCGGCCTCGGCCTGGCGGCGTTCGGCTTCGGACTTGGCCACCTGTATTTTCGACAGGTTTTCCCCTTCCACGGCACGGGCGTTGGCTTCGGCAGTCCTGATCCGCTGCAACTGCTGCGCCTCGGCTTCGCCGGAAGCCGCGATGGCCTCGGCATTGGCCACTTTGGAACGCTGCATTTGAGCAGCCTCCGCTTCACCGATGTTAGACAGGGCCTGGGTTTCCGATACCTTGATACGCATTTCGCGCTGAGCCTCGGCCTCACCGATAGAACCGTCGCGCTGTTTCTGGGCCACCGATACGCGGGCGTCGTTGATAGCCTTGGCGGCAGCTTCCTTACCAAGCGCCTGGATGTAGCCCGATTCGTCGTGTATGTCGGTCACGTTCACGTTGATGAGGCGCAAACCGATCTTCTTCAACTCGCTTTCCACGTGATGCGACACGTTGCTGTAGAACTTGTCGCGGTCGGCGTTGATCTCCTCGATGTCCATGGTAGCGATCACGAGGCGCATCTGGCCCACAATGATGTCGTGCGCCACGGTACGCACGGCGCCCAGGTCGAGCCCGAGCAAGCGCTCGGCGGCGTTGGTCATCACGGCCGGTTCGGTGGAAATACCCACGGTAAAACGGGAGGGCACGTCCACACGAATGTTTTGTTTACTCAGGGCATTGCGCAGGTCAACGTCGATGGAAATCGGTGTCAGATCGAGAAAACGGTAATCCTGGATCACCGGCCACACAAACGCCGCACCGCCATGCACACACTTGGCCGACTGGCCGGCGCCTGTTTTACCGTAAATGACAAGGATTTTGTCCGACGGGCAACGCTTGTACCGCGAGATAAACACGCTGCCGATGATAAAGAGAAAAATGACCAGAAAGATCAATAGCAAGAATAAGGGTCCCATAATTGAACAGGTATTTTGATTTGGCGTGAAAATGAATGGTTTATGAGGGTTTATGAAGGTTTATGAAGGTTTATGAAGGTTTATGAGGGTTTATGAAGGTTTAGAGGGTTTATGAAGGTTTAGAGGGTTTAGAAGGTTTAGAGGGTTTAGAAGGTTTAGAGGGTTTAG
>CALEYM010000132.1 GCA_937926185.1 uncultured Bacteroidota bacterium
AAATCAGATTTCCAGGTGGTCCTGATCGATAAAAACAATTACCACCAGTTCCAGCCGCTGTTCTACCAGGTGGCCATGGCCGGTCTGGAGCCGTCGAGCATTGTGTTCCCGTTGCGCAAAGTATTTCAAAAAAGTAAGAATGTATTTGTGCGGGTCACCAAAGTCCTGGCTGTAGTACCGGAACGCAATGAAATAGAAACGGAGATCGGCCGCTTGCGCTACGATTACCTGGTATTGGCGATTGGCGCCGATACGAATTGGTATGGCAACGAACGGGTACGCGCCCACGCCATACCAATGAAATCGGTAAGCGAAGCCCTTTATCTCCGGAACAGTATTTTCGAGGATTATGAAAAAGCCGTTACAGCGGATCATCCTGATCAGCGCCAGCGGTTCCTCGATATTGTGATTGTAGGAGGCGGACCGACAGGGGTGGAAGTGGCCGGTTCGCTGGCGGAGATGAAACGCCACATTATTCCCAAGGATTATCTGGATCTGAACCGCGACGAAATCAATATTCACCTGGTACATGGCGATCCCCGGCTGTTGAATACCATGTCGGCCGAAGCCTCTGTGGCGGCAGAAAAATTCCTGAAAGAACTCGGCGTTCAACTTTGGCTGGATAAGATCGTTACCGATTATGACGGCGAAATTGTCCGGATCAATGACGGTTCCACCATCCGGGCCGACAAGGTGATATGGGCCGCCGGTGTCACCGGCAACACCATTGAAGGATTGCCCAAAACGAGCGTGGTGCGCGGCAACCGGCTGAAAGTAAACGCCTTTAATCAAGTGGAGGCAACTGAAAATATTTTTGCCATTGGTGATATTGGCTGGCAAACCGAGGAAGCCTGGCCTAACGGCCATCCGCAGGTGGCGCAGGTCGCCCTGCAACAGGCCAAATGCCTGGCCGAAAATTTGCGGCGTTTGCAACAAGGGAAAACCCTTGAGCCATTCCGTTACCGCGACCTGGGGTCGATGGCTACCATCGGACGCAACCGGGCCGTGGTAGACCTGCCGTTCTGGCGTTTTCAGGGGGCTTTTGCCTGGTTTGTCTGGCTGTTTGTGCACCTGTTTTCCATTCTTGGATTAAAAAACAAACTTTTTATCTTCCTCAACTGGGTGTGGAACTACCTCACCTACGACCAAAGCCTGCGTCTGGTGATCAAACCCTGGCGGCGAAATACCTGAGCAGCTGTGTTAATTATATGCAAACAAAATTGCGCGGGAAGGGCCCGCGTCCCCGGAAGCCGTAATTTTGTGCCGCCTCCCGCAGCACTAACAGTATCCATCCATCTTCTAACTCAATTATCTGATAAGCAATGGAAAGAAGTAAGCAGATTCAAGTCGGATTGCTGGCCGTTTTGGCCCTCCTCCTCATCGCCAATCTTTTTGGCGGCGGATTTAAAAACTGGTTTGCCTCCGGAAGCGGAGAAACCAATGAAGCCGCGGCTTCCCTGAGCACCGGCGACCGGGTCAGCGCCGCTTCCAATGCCGGTAATGGCAACATTCCGGGCACCAATGTCAACTCCACCCCAACGCCCACCGGCCCGCTTACCATGATTAAATTTGAAGAAGCTGTATACGATTTTGGCGTTGCCGATGAAGGCGCCGTGGTAAAACACGTGTACAAATTCAAAAATACCGGTAGCGAGCCGCTGATCATCTCCAATGCAAAAGGTTCCTGCGGCTGTACTGTGCCTACCTGGCCGAAACAACCGATCTCCCCGGGCGGTACCGGCGAAATTGCCGTGGAATTCAATACCAAAGGCAAACCCGGCCGCCAAAGCAAACAGGTAACCGTTACAGCCAATACCAACCCGACCGATTCGCACCTGGAAATCACAGGCGAAGTGCGCGGCAAGGATATGCCGGCGGCCAAGGGAAGCAAATAAATGAGTGGTTTAGAGGGTTTAGAGGGGTTTAGAGGGTTTAGAAAGGTTTAGAGGGTTTAGAAAGGTTTAGAGGGTTTAGAAAGGTTTAGAGGGTTTAGTGTTTCCTTGTAAAAGCCCAATTTGCTGTTCGTCAGCAAGTTGGGCTTAATATTTTTAATAAAAAAGCCCTGAAAATGGTTCAACAGAATAATTGAACGCCTACTGCGCCCTGCTCGCCGGACTTAGTCCGGAATAAAAAAACATGAAAATGCGGACAAAGTCCGCGGGAAATGGCTTCCAGGTCTGAAGACTTGGAAGAGCAGACCAACTTTGAACTTCAAACTACTGCTGCAACGCCCGCACCTGCTCCATATCCCTCGCCGCTTCCGCCGTCCGCCCCATCTGCATCAGCGCCCGTGCCCGCGTTTCGTAGGCCCGGGCGTAATTGGGCTGCCGTTCGATGGCTAAAGTGGCGTCTTCCACTGCTTTATCGGGCATGTTTTTGGCTAAATAAGCGGCGGCCCGGTTGTTCAGGGCCAGGGTGACGTCGGGCCGGGCGGCCAGTGCGGCGGTGTAGTCGGCGATGGCTTCGTCGTAGCGTTTGTCCTGGAAATAGATCAGGCCGCGGTTCACCAGGGCTTCGATGTAGCCAGGGGCCAGTTCGATGGCCTTGGAGTAGTCCTGGATGGCGGCGGCGGGGTTGCCGGTTTTGCTTTCGGCCACGGCTTTGAAGTAGTAGGTTTCGGGGTTGCGGGGCTCCAGTTCGATGCTGCGTGCCAGGTCGGGGATGGCCTCGGCCGGGCGGTTGAGGATGACGTGGCATTTACCCCGGTTCAGGAACAGTTTGGGCGTTACGATGCCCGCTTTGATGGCGTTGTCGAAATCGGAAAACGCCTCGGGGAATTTTTTCAACTGGAAATACGCCTGCCCGCGACCGTTGTAGGCTTCCACGTATGAGGGGTCGAGTTGCAGGGCTTTGGTATAGTGGATGATGGAGTTTTGAAAATCGAGGTTGAGCAGTTCGCCGTAGGCCAGGTTGCAGTTGCACAGCGGCGCTTCGGGGTATTTCAGCACGCAGTCGCGGAACACCGACACCTCGTTTTTCCACACCTGGCTGCGTTCGAAGGTAAGATAGCCGAACAGGGCGGCCGCGGCAACCAGGATAGCCCGGCGCTGCAGGGCGGGCAATTTTTGTAAAAACCATACCACCAGCAGGAAAAAGCCCGCCGAAGAAATGTAGATATACCGGTCGGAGCGCATTTCGAAGGTGCCCACCGACACGTAGGGCAACATCACCGTCAGCGGCAGGAAGTACCATAAGGCGCCGAGGCCGATGATGCGCTGCTGCCGGCCGTATTTCCATACCAGCCAGGCCA
The DNA here is from genome assembly GCA_937926185.1 of uncultured Bacteroidota bacterium. Classification (GTDB taxonomy): domain Bacteria; phylum Bacteroidota; class Bacteroidia; order Chitinophagales; family Saprospiraceae; genus M3007. The sequence continues at coordinate 3,251 of CALEYM010000132.1, forward strand.
GCGCCCCCACTATGAGTGGGGCCAGGTAGTAGTCGAACGACCAGGCGCCGCCGGTTTTTTCCATCGGGTAAAAAATACTCAGCCCGAAGGGCGCCAGCATTTTCACGGGGTAAAACAACAGGGAGTGGCAGACCATCAGAAAGCGGTCGAACAGGTTGTACGCCTTGGAGCTGACCACGAGATCGTGCCCTTCGGCTTCGCGGGTAGCAAAGGTGTAGAGACCGAAAGCCAGGCTGCCGAGAAAGAAGGGCGCTTTACCCAGTATGTTTTTGAACGTCAGCGTACCGTTGCGGTACCAGTCGAGCGCGAGTAGCATCAGGGGAAGCGTGACAGCGGCCGATTTGGCCAGCACGGACAGGGCAAAGGCCAGAAAAGTAAGTCCGTAAAATACCGGGCGCCGGTTTTGTTGCCACATTACATAGGCCAGCAGGCCCAGCAGGTAAAAAAACGAAAAGGTGAGCGCGCTTTGCCCGGCAATCCAGCTCGTGGCTTCCACCTGCATGGGGTGCAGGGCGAAGATGAGTGCGGCAAAAAAAGCCGTTTCGCGGCCGGGCTGCAACTGGCGGAGCAGCGCGAACACGCTCAGTACGCAACCGAGGTGCAGCAACAGGCTGAAGGTGTGGAATGCAGGGGCGCTTTCACCGGCTATCGAGTAGGTCAGGGCATAGCCCAGCCAGGTGACCGGGGCGTACATGCCCAGGTTGTTGCTGAGAAAAATGCCCCGGAAACTGGGGTTTTTGATCACCGTGTTGTAACGGATTGCCTTGTCGTCGTCGAAGATCATAAACCCGTTGGACAGGGAGACGTAGTAGGCCAGCACCGCGGCGCCCAGCAGCAGGGCGGCCATCAGCCAGGGATTTTGGAAAAACGACTCCGATGTCGCCGGCTGCTTTGCCGTTTGCGGCGTTTCATCCATCGCCGGAGTAACAGGCGCAGGGGTTGAAATATGTTTGGCAGGCGGCGTTTTTTTCTTTTTTGACATACAATCCTACTTTTTTTCGGCAATCTTCCGCAGTTCGTTCAGTTTCCACAGTGCGTCCATAGGCGTCATGGTATTCAGGTCGAGCGCCAGCAGTTCGTCGCGGATTTTCACCGTATATTCATCCACGTCGAAAATGTTCAGCTGCATTTTCGGGGCGATGTTTTTTACTTTTTTCTTCACTTCAGCCGGCGTTTCAATCGTAACCGCCGCCTTTTCTCCACTGTCTCCCGTCTCCCGTCTCCCGTCTCCCGCCGACCGTCCATCCCCGAGGTTTCGGGGCAGGCTGTCTTCCGACAACCGCTCGCCGGCGGCTTCGAGTGTTTGCAGAATTTCGCGGGCGCGCTCCACGATTTCGGCAGGCATGCCGGCCATGCGGGCCACGTGGATGCCGAAGGAGTGGTTGCTGCCGCCGGGCACGAGTTTGCGCAGGAAAATGACGCGGTGCCCCACTTCGCGGGTGCTCACGTGATAGTTGTGGATGCGCTCGTGTTGTTCGGCCAGTTCGTTGAGTTCGTGGTAGTGGGTGGCGAACAGCGTTTTGGGCCGTGCGCGGCCGTTGTCGTGCAGGTATTCGGCCAGGCTCCAGGCAATGGAGATGCCGTCGTAAGTGCTGGTGCCGCGGCCGATCTCGTCAAGCAGGATTAGCGAACGGTCGCTGATATTGTTCATGATCAGGGCCGTTTCGTTCATTTCCACCATGAAGGTGCTTTCGCCGCCGCTGATGTTGTCGCTGGCGCCCACGCGGGTGAACACCTTGTCGGTCAGGCCGATGCGCGCACTGGATGCCGGCACGAAACTGCCCATTTGCGCCATCAGGACGATCAGGGCCGTCTGTCGCAGCAAGGCCGATTTACCGGCCATGTTGGGCCCGGTGATCAGGATGATCTGTACGTTTTCGTTGTCCAGGTACACGTCGTTGGGGATATACGCTTCGCCCACGGGCAGCTGCGTTTCGATCACCGGGTGCCGGCTGTCTTTGATGTCGATCACCAGCGATTCGTCCAGTTCGGGCCGGTGGTAATTCCGTTGCGCGGCTACTCTTGCGAACGACAGCAGGCAATCGAGCCGGGCGATGATCTGGGCGTTTTGTTGCACCGGGCCGATGTAGGCGCCGGTTTCGTCCACCAGTTCGCGGAAGATGCGTTCTTCCAGTTCCAGGATTTTTTCTTCGGCGCCGAGGATTTTGCTTTCCAGTTCCTTGAGTTCGGGCGTGATGTATCGTTCGCCGTTGGCGATGGTTTGTTTGCGGATCCAGTCGGCCGGCACCTGGTCTTTCCATTTGCTGGTGACTTCCAGGTAATAACCGAACACATTGTTGAAGCCGATTTTCAGGCTTTGAATACCTGTGCGTTCCGATTCGCGCTGCTGGATTTCCAAAAGTAACTCCCGGCTGTGGCGCACGATGTGTCGCAGCTCGTCCAGTTCCGGGTGCGCTCCGTCGGCGATGGCGCCGCCCTTGCGCACGTCGGTGGGCGGGTCGGGCGCGATGACGGCCTCGATGCGTTCGCGCAGGGTGTGGCAGGGGTTGAGGGCTTCGCCGAGGCGTTTCAGCCCCACCCCCGGCCCCTCCCCCCGGGGGGAGGGGGGCTTGCCCCCATCAATTGGGCTGTTTCTGGTGACAGCAGATATTTTATTATCAGCCATTGGCTCGGTTGAAGACGCCATCAAGCCCCCCTCCCCCCCGGGGGAGGGGCCGGGGGTGGGGCCGAGCATCTTTTTCACCTGATCGATCGCCATCAGTGCCCGGCGCAGTTGCATCACCTCGCGGGGATTGATCTTGCCCACGGCGGTTTTGCTCATCAGGCGTTCGAGGTCGCCGATGTGGCGGATGTGGGGCTCCAGTTTTTCGGCGAATTCGCGGTTTTCCACGAAAAAGGCCACGGCTTCCTGGCGGTCGTGTATTTGTTGCAGACTGGTGAGCGGCAGCAATACCCATTTTTTGAGCAGGCGCGCGCCCATGGGACTGATCGTGTGATCGAGCACCTGGAGCAGCGAGGCGCCGGTTTCGTGGTTGGAGGCGACCAGTTCGAGGTTGCGAATGGTAAAGCGGTCGAGCCAGACGTATTTGTCCGTTTGCAGGCGGCTCAGGCTGCGGATATGGGCGAGGCGGTTGTTTTCAGTAGCGGCCAGGTAGTGCAGCGCCGCGCCGGCTGCCGCCTGGGCTAGTTCGAAGTCTTCTACGCCGAAACCTTTGAGGCCGGCGGTCTGGAAGTGCTGCAGTAGTTTTTCGTGGCCGAAGTCGTAGGTGAAAATCCAGTCTTCAAGCGTGAAGGTGTAGAACTTGTCGCCGAAAACGGCCGTGAATTCCTTCATCCGGCTTTTGGGCAGCACGATCTCGGAGGGCCGGAAACTTTGCAAAAGTTTGTCGATGGCGGCGTGGTCGCCCTCGGTCACCAGGAATTCGCCGGTGCTGATATCGAGAAAAGCCGCGCCAAACTGGTCGTTTTTGCCGTAGGCCAGCGTGGCGAGGAAGTTGTTCTGGTTGTGTTCGAGCAGGGCGTCGTCGGTGGTGACGCCGGGCGTGACCACTTCCGTGACCGAGCGCCTGACCACCTTGCCCGGCACGGGTTTTTCCATCTGTTCGCACACGGCCACCCGGTATCCCGCGCGCACGAGCCGGGGCAGGTACATGTCCATGGCATGGTGGGGGAAGCCGGCCAGTTCCACGTCGGAGCCGCCGTTGTTGCGGCTGGTGAGGGTGATGCCCAGTGCTTTGGCCGTTTTCACGGCGTCTTCGGCAAACGTTTCATAAAAATCGCCCACCCGGAACAGCAGGATGGCGTCCGGGTATTTTGCCTTTACCTGGTTGTACTGGGTCATCAGCGGGGTGGCAGCCGCTGTTTTTTCACTTTTCTCGTTTTTACCGGGTCGGGCCATGTGTCGGGTCGGGAAGGTTGGTAAAGCGGGCAAAAGTAAGAAAAGCGCCGGCAACCATCACTTCCCCACCCAGAAATCCTTCACCCGCACCGCTTGGTACCGCAAATCCGTAAAGTACACCCGGTTATTTTCCCCTTCCGGCGACTGGGCCAGAAAACCGACCTTTATATCTTTCCCCGGGGCAAAGTTGAGCGTGCGGACGAGGTACCAGTCTGTTCCATTGCCTGAGCAGTACAGGTAAATGACGTCGTGCACCCGGGCAAGCTGGTACCAGGCAAATTTTTCGGTGAATTCCAGTGAGTTGCAGTCGTCGGAAATGCCGCGCGTGACCACTGACACCACCCGGTGTTTTTCCTGGTAATCCTTTTCAAAGCAGAATTTGATCCAGTTCAGGCTGTCTGCTTCAAGCAGCAGGGCGCCGCCGTCCCATTTGCCGGCAAAATCGTGCTGGATGCGCGCGCTCAAAATAAAACAGGTATCGGCCGCGAACATCAGGCGCGGCGCTTTATGCACCTGGTAGGAATGATCGGGCGCGCGGTACATATCGGTTTTTTCGCCGGATTCGATGACAAAGCCGTTGGGTAGTTGTTCAAAATGTTTGGGGACGCCATGCCAAGCCAGTCTATTCGGCATACCCGGAATGGTAATCGATGCATTGATTTGGGCGTCGAGGCAGGAGGCGCTGACCACGAAAAGCAGGCCGGAAAAAAGATGAGCAGAGATATGCATGCCTGTGTTTTTTCTAAATATTGAAAGAACAAGCACAAACATACTAATTTCGGCATACGGGTCCAAAATGCAAAACAGACGCCTACCCGACAAATTTCATCTGCTTGCCTGGCAAGAATGGCCATATTTTTGACTGCTGAAAGCAGACCGAATTCAAACACTATATCTTTTAGTAATCCCATCGGGCAGCATTGCAGCCTGGCTACCATTTTCCCTCGACCGGTTCCATTTTCTATTTACCTGTTACAGGATGACGACTTCATCCTGAGCCTACATTATTGCGACCGACATCACTTCTATAAATTGCTGTTTGTGCCCTGATACTTAGCGTAGCAGGGGCAAGTACCTGTTTTGCCGAAATCTTCACCTTGCCTTTAAATTTCTAATTTGGAACAGTATGATCAATAAATTACTCAATTACGCTTTGATTTCTTTGGCAATTGTCGGTTTGTCGCTTGCAGTGACGCTTTTCATGGATTTTGACGGAGTGATCGGCCTTGTCGAAACAAACCTTTCCGCCGATGGTAAAATTGAAAATCCGCGCGCGGTCGTTTACAGCCTCTATCTTTTTATGGCTTCCCTCGGTTTGATCTTGTTTTTAATGAAGGGCGCCTGGGTGTACACATCAAAAAGAAAAAGTATTTTCAGTTTGCCTTTTCACATCAAATTATTCTATGTATTATTTGCCGCGATACTGATTTTCACCTTGTTGTTTAAACCGGTATACGCTTACTATAAGGAGGACGGAATACTGGAAAACGCAACCGTCTTAATTGCCTTCTCAGCCGGTTTTATCCTGCTGTATATTGCAAGCCAGTACAAATTCACTATTCGGGGCCTTTTTGTATTTGCCCTCGCGGCCTCGGTACTGCTGTTCGCGCTGGAAGAGATCAGTTGGGGACAACGCATTTTTGGTTGGGAAACCACTGCTTTGATGCTGGAGATCAATGAACAACAGGAAAACAACCTGCATAATCTGTTCAATGAGTATTTCGATATTGGATATGTCTTGCTGACCGCCCTTTTGGCAAGTCTGTTTTTCTTCCGGGATCAGTGGATAAGTTTTTTCAGCAGGTACCGGCAAACACAGGTATTTGTGGAGTTTATGCCCTCCCGCGACCTCTTTTACACGGGATATTTTTACATTTTTTTAATGCTTTTTACCCTCATTTTTGACCGCGGGGGAGAAACCCTGGAAGCCGCTATTGCCCTGATGTTCCTGTTTTATGCCGTGGATGTGGTAAAAAAGTTTGAGCCGGAAACGGCCTTGGAGCAAAAAATGGTTCGATGATACGGTTTACCTTTGGCGTTTTTACATCACGCTTTAAAAGGTAATCGCATGCAACGCCGCTACTTCCTTCGCGCAACTGCCCTGGGCATTATTGCGCTCCCATTCGCCGCTCGCCAGTCTTTTCCGGCTAATTTCCTGACAGAACAACCCGATGAGGGCTCCTTCAAAGATTTTCCCCTGACCGAAGTTACCATCGATACGCTGCAGGAAAAAATGCAAAGCGGCGCCTGGACGGCCGAATACATTACCAAATTGTACCTGCGGCAAATTGCCGCAATCGATAAAAAAGGGCCGCAACTGAACGCCGTGATCGAACTAAACCCCGAGGCCCTGGCTATTGCCCGCTCGCTCGACCGCGAGCGCAAAGCGGGCAAGGTACGCGGCCCGATGCATGGTATTCCCGTGCTGATCAAAGACAACATCGACACGGGCGATAAGATGATGACCACGGCCGGGGCGCTTGCCCTCGAAGGGAATTACGCGTCGAAAGACGCCTTCATCATCCGGCAATTGCGGGAGTCGGGGGCCGTCATATTGGGCAAAACCAACCTCAGCGAATGGGCCAATTTCCGTTCGACGCGTTCTTCCAGCGGTTGGAGCAGCCGCGGGGGTCAAACGAAAAACCCATACGGCCTGGACCGCAGCCCATGCGGTTCCAGTTCCGGCTCCGGCGCGGCCGTGGCTGCCAACCTGTGCGCCGCGGCCATCGGCACCGAAACCAACGGCTCCATCGCCTGCCCGTCGTCCATCAACGGTATCGTCGGCATTAAACCCACGGTCGGTCTGCTTAGCCGCTCCGGCATCATCCCCATCTCTCATACCCAGGACACCGCCGGCCCGATGGCGCGTACCGTGCGCGATGCTTCCATACTGCTGGGGGCGCTTACGGGTATCGATCCGGAAGACCCCGTTACGTCCGGCAGCGCGGGCAAGTCGCACAGAGATTATACTAAGTTTTTAGACATCAATGGTTTGCAAGGCAAACGCATCGGTATTGAAAAAACCTTTCTGAGAATGCATGAAGGTGTGGATAGCTTATTGCAGCAAGCCATGGTTACGCTAAAAGGCCAGGGCGCAACTATTGTTGAAATAGAACTGATGGATAAGCTAAAAAACCTGGGCAGCCAGCGGTATATGGTGTTGCAATACGAGTTTAAGGATGGTGTAAATAAATACCTGGCCAAAGCCAACGCGAAGGTGAAAAACCTGCAGGACGTCATTACGTTCAACTGGCAAAATGAGGCTCGCGCCATGCCGTATTTTAAACAGGAAATTCTGGAATCATCCAATGCAAAAGAAGACCTGCAAACGCCCGAATACCTCGAAGCCCTGGAAAAAGTACTGAGCGCCACCCGCGGCGCCATAGACACCCTCCTGCACGAAAACCGACTGGATGCCATCGCCGGCCCGTCCAACGGCCCCTCCTGGTGCGTCGATCACGTGAACGGCGACCATTTTACGGGTTATGGCGCCTATTCGCCGGCAGCCGTGGCGGGGTATCCCTCCATTGTCGTGCCTATGGGCCTGGTTTCCGGTCTGCCCATCGGATTGGCCATGTTTGGCGCGGCTTACAGCGAGCCGCAACTGATCGCGATGGCATACGCGTACGAACAGGCTTCGATGAAACGGGTGGCGCCGGGCTTTGTCCGGTAGCGCGGCATTTATGCCGCCTTGTCTAAAGCCCTTCAGGGCTTTGTTTTTAAATCAAAACTAAATTGTAAGACCCGGCCGGCATAAATGCCGCGTTACCGGACAAAGTGTCCGGAATCGGGCGCTTTTAATTTTGCCTAAATTGCATAAATTATTGATTATTAATAATTTGAAACTTGGCACGGCGCTTGGATTTATCTCTGAACCTACGTTTAAAAACGAACGAAAATGGACAGGGATATTTCAATACAGGAAAGTAGAAAACAAAAGGGCAGGGTGGGGCGGTACGTCGTTTTGTCGGCAATAGTGCTGATAGCCGCTATATGGCTGCTGCGGGGCGCGCTCTCTGCTTCCCTGAAACGGGCCGACATTCGTATCGCCGCGGTGGAAACCGGCGACGTGGAAAATACGCTCAATGCCTCGGGCGAAGTGCAGCCCGAAATGGAGCAGGTGATCACCAGCCCGATTTCAGCCATTATCCAGCAGGCGTATTTCAATGCCGGCTCTAAGGTGAAACCGGGCGACAAGATCCTGGAACTGGACAAAACCTTCACCCGGATCGAGTTCGAAAAACAAAAAGACCAGCTCGAACTCAAACGCAACGGCATTGTGCGGATCAGACTCGATCTGGACAAGAGCTATTTCGATATCCAAATCCAGGATTCCATAAAAGCCTACGAGATCAACAGCCTGAAGGCAGAACTGGAAAATGCCAAACGCCTGTTTAAAGCCGGCGGCGGCACCCGCGAGGCCATCGAACAGGCGGAAACCAACCTGCGTATCGCCCAGCTCCAGAAACGCCAACTGGAAAACGATATCCGCAGCCGCCAGCAAAGCATGAAAACGAGTATCCGGGAATCGGAGATCTCCGCGGCTATCCAGGAAAAAGAATTGAGCGAATTCGAACGCAAACTCCGCCAGGCCGATATTGTGGCCACACGGGCAGGAGTGCTCACCTACGTCAACCTCAGCCTGGGCGCCAAAGTGAACGAAGGAGACATCCTGGCACGTGTGGCCGACCTGGGCAGTTTCAAGGTGCTGGGCAGTATTTCCGATACATATTCCCCCCAGTTGCGCGCCGGTATGCCGGTAATCGTCCGGATCGGCGATGAATTGGTGCGCGGTACGCTCGTCAATATTCATCCTGCCGTTTCCAATAACGTGGTCACTTTCGACGTGGCGCTCGATGATCAGCGTGCCAGCAAACAACTTCGGCCGCGTATGAAAGTGGAGTTGTTCCTGGTGACCGAAGCGAAGCCCCGGACTGTACGGGTGCAAAATGGTCCGGCGTTCAAAGGCGGCGCCGTGCAGGATGTATTCGTCCTGCGCGGTGGCAAAGCCGAACGCCGCACCATACACGTCGGACTGAGCAATTTTGACTTTGTGGAAATTACGGAAGGACTCCAGCCGGGCGATTCCGTGATCATCACGGATATGAGCGGATACAGAAACATTAAATCAATAGACATCCGGTAAGACGCCAGGCTATGAAAACAATCCTTTTTCAGATATTGCTGTTTGCCGCGGCCACTACCTTCTGCTACGGCCAGCCGGCCGGCCGGCTTACCCTGCAAGAGACGGTGGATATGGCCAGGGCCCAGTCCATCGCCGCCCGGCAGGCCGCGACGACAAAGGAGACGCGCTATTGGGAGTATCGTACCTTCCAGTCGAACTTCAAACCGCAGTTGCTGCTCGACAGCCGCCTGCCGGCTTTTACGCGTTCTTTCAACGAAGTGGTGCAACCCGACGGCACGATTTTGTTTCAGCCGGTGCGGTACAACAATTCCTCCGTCGGGCTTTCCCTGGAGCAAAATATTGCTCATACGGGGGGCACTATTTATGCCACCACCCAAATGCAGCGTTTCGACGATTTTTCACGCAACAACACGCTCTACAACGGCACCCTTTTCGCCGTGGGACTGGAGCAACCACTGTTCCGGTTCAACGAATTGAAGTGGGGCCGTAAAATTGAACCTCTGAAGTACCAGGAAAGCCGGCAGGAATACATCGAATCGCTGGAAGAGATCGCTTTCCGGGCCAGCAACCTGTATTTCGACCTGCTACTGGCCCAGGTGAACCTCTCCATCGCCACCACTAACCAGCAAAACACCGGCGATATCCTGCGTATCGCACAGGAGAAATTCGACCTGGGCAAGATCAGCCGCAATGAAATCCTGCAACTGCGGCTGGAGCAGCTTAAGTCGGAAAAAGCCGCGGCTACCGCCCGGCGGGATGTGGAAATTTGCACCCTGAATCTGAAAGCCTATATCGGCCTGCAAAACGGCGATAAACTGGAGTTGGAAGAACCGCGGCCGCAAAGCAAACCCGATGTGTCGGCCGAAAAAGCCCTCGCCGAATCTTATGCCAACCGTGCCGACGCCATCGCTTTCAGCCGCCGTTTGCTCGAAGCAAAACGGGATGTCGCCAGGGCAAAAGCCGAAACCGGCCTGAACGCCGCCCTGACGGCCAACGTGGGGTTTTCAAACCGCGGCCAAACCATCGGCGAGGTATACGAGCAACCTCAAAACCAGCAACTGGTGTCTGTCGCGTTTACCATGCCCATTCTCGACTGGGGCCGCACCCAATCGCGCCGGAAAACGGCCGAAGCCAATCAGCAACTTACCCGGTACGCCATCGAACAGGATCAACAGAATTTTAAACAACAGATATATACGCAGGTCACTCTTTTTCAAATGTTGAAAGACCAACTGGCATTGACGGCGCAGGCCGACTCCATCGCCGCCGAAAAATACCAGATCGCCAAAGACCGCTACGTGCTGGGCGATCTGAGCATCACCGATTTAAGTATTGCCTTCGCAGAAAAAGATCAGGCCCGCCGCGACTTTATTACCGCCCTGCGCGACTATTGGGCGGCCTATTATCAACTCCGCTGGCTAACCTTGTATGATTTTGAAAAACAACGGAAAATTCAGGAGTGATTGACAACTCACTCATCGCTCATCACTCATCGCTCATCACTCATCACTCATCAAATGATTTACCTGAGTAACATCGAAAAAGTGTACCGCACCGAAACGGTGGAAACCCTGGCGCTCAATAATATTTCCCTCTCGATAGAAAAAGGAGAGTTTTTGAGCATCATGGGCCCTTCGGGTTGCGGGAAAAGCACCCTTTTGAACATCATGGGCTTGTTGGATGAACCCACAAAGGGAACGATCAAACTGGACGCCCAGGAGATCAATGATTTCTCCGACAAAAAGTTATCCCGTTTCCGGAACCGGAAGATCGGTTTTATTTTTCAGAGTTACCACCTGATCAACGATTTGCCGGTGCTCGACAATGTGGAGCTACCCCTGCTTTACCGGGACGTTTCTTCCGCTGAACGGCGGCGACTGGCCGCGGCGGCGCTGGAAAAGGTGGGTCTGGCCAACCGCATGAAACACTACCCCTCACAGCTCTCTGGCGGACAAAAACAGCGGGTTGCCATTGCCCGTGCCATCGTCGGCCAACCGGAGATCATCCTCGCCGACGAACCTACCGGCAACCTCGATTCCGCCATGGGCAACGAGATCATGGAAATACTCGAAAACCTCAACCGCGCGGATCATACCACCATTGTCATGGTCACCCACGATGAAAATATGGCCCGCCGCACCCACCGCCTCGTCCGCCTGTTCGACGGGTCGCTGGTGTCGTCCAATACATTCGTCAATTAGAAAGGTTGCGGGTTAACGGGTTAACGGGTTGACGGGTTGTACATACCCGGTTAATGTCAACCCCTTAACCCGCAACCCGCCAACCCGTTAACCCGCAACCCGTTAACCCGTAACCCGCCAACCCGTAACCCGCCAACCTTCTAAAATTATGCTAACCAATTATCTGAAAATCACCCTTGCCGTCATGCAGCGGCGCAAGATGTTTACCTTCATCACGCTGTTCGGTATCAGTATGACGCTGAGCATCCTGATCGTGCTCACGGCATTTTACGAACATATTTTTTCAGCGAATTACCCCGAGGTCAACCGCGAACGCTGTTTGTATGCCACGCTGCTGGAGGAGCAAAATACAAAAGAAGGCGGCATGCGCCGCGGCCCGATGAGCCTTTATTATATCAATAATTACATCAAAACGCTTAAGACTCCCGAAAAAATCGCGTACTCGACGGTGCCTAACACGGTAAACATTTACGGCAACGGTAAAAAACTCCGCCTTTTTTTCAAATACACCGATCCGGTGTTTTGGGAGATTACTCAATTTGAATTCCTGGAAGGAAAGCCCTACACGCAAAGGGACATCGACAACAACGAACAAGTGGCGATCATCAACACTGAAACCCGCGACGACTATTTTGGCAAAGGCGTGCCTGCCGTGGGCAAAAACATGGAAATCAACGGCCAGAACCTGAAAGTGACCGGCGTGGTGCGCGGCTGCCCGATCACCCGGCTGGTGGTAGCTGCCGATGTATACTTGCCATACCACTTGCAAAAAAAAGCATCGGAGGAAGTCAAAGAATACAATGGAGGTTATACCGCCATTGTTATGGCCAAAACGCCGGCGGATCTGCCCAAAATCCAGCAGGAATACGCCGAAGTGGTGCCCCGTATCCCCTTGCTGACTTATGGCGGCTTCAAACCCGACCGACTCAACGCCGGCCTGAGCACGTATTTCGACAGCATCGTGCGGGATATGTTCTTTGGCAGCGGAGGCGGTTCGGCCCGCGCCAGGTTCTATTTGTTTGTCGCCATTTTTGCCCTCTTGTTCATGAGCCTTCCCGCCATCAATCTGGTGAACATCAATATCAGCCGCATACTGGAACGCGCTTCCGAGATCGGCATTCGCAAAGCATTTGGCGCCTCTGCGCAGAAACTGGTGACCCAGTTCGTCATAGAAAATATTATCCTGACGCTTTTCGGCGGCTTGTTGGCCATTCTCATTTCCGGAGCCTTTATCTGGTGGTTTAATGGCAGCCACCTGATCCCTTATGCCGACCTCGGCATCAATTGGACCGTCGTGACAATAGCCCTTGCGCTAAGCCTGGTGTTTGGCCTTATGTCAGGGGTTTACCCGGCCTGGCGCATGTCGCGCCTGCCGGCAGTGGAAGCTTTAAAGGGTTAGAGGGCTTCTGGTTTGAGGGTTAGAAGGTTTCTGGTTAGAGGGTTCAGCCAAGGATAGTCTAACCCTCAAACCAGAAACCTTCTAACCCTCAAACCAGAAACCTTCTAACCCTCAAACCAGAAACCTTCAAACCCTCAAACCAGAAACCTTCAAACCTTTTTGTATGCTAAATCATATCTTTAAACTCATTTGGAAGAAGAAAAAGAGCAATTTTCTGATGATGCTCGAGATCTTCGTTTCCTTTCTCATCCTATTCGCGGTATGGAGTCTGGGTGTGTACACCTACCGCAATTATATCATCCCGGCCGGAATGAACTCCGAAGGGGTCTGGGCAGTATACCTGCAATACAATGCCGACAGCGATAGCGTCCGCCTGGCCAACTGCGAACTGGTGCAGCAGCGCCTGCGCAACTACAAGGGCGTGGAAGCGGCATCTTTTTCTTCCAATAACGTGCCTTTCGGTTTCAG
>CALEYM010000133.1 GCA_937926185.1 uncultured Bacteroidota bacterium
TATTCGAGTGGACAAAGGCTAGCCGCCGGTTGCGCCGCTTGCTCCTTTTTGCCAACGGCAGACCTGTTTTTGCCAACGATTTTGCTAATCACCTGCATATCGATAGCGAAGGTTATGCCTGGCTGGCTACGATCGACGGTATTGCCCGCTTTTCGTTGAGCGAAAAAGGAATGGGAATGTTGCGGATCAATCCGCCCGACAATGCGCTTCAGGCATCCGTGAACAATGTACGCCGTATGGTAGAAGATGGGAAAGGCAACCTGTGGTTTGCTACCGGCAACGGGCTGGCCTGCTGGGAAATAAATGAAGGCAAATGGGATTTCGTTCCCCCGGCGCCCAATGCCCCCGACAGGCTGGCCTACCCTTCCCTGCGCGGCCTGGTGTTCGACGGGAAATACCTGATTATCGGGCCTGCCAACCTCGGCGTCTGGCTCTTCGATCCGCTGACCCGCCGGTTCAGACGGCCGGCTTATCCGAAAGGAGAGGTGGGGGAAAAGGTAAAAAAACGGATCGAACAGGACTTTATCGATGAAATCACCACCCTGCAAAACGGGAATCACCTGATCATGGGCCGGGATGCATTGTACGTACTCGATGGCACGACTTATGTGTTAAACCAAGTCAACATTCCCCCGGGCCGGGAAAACACGAATTTCGCTTTTCAGGCGCCTGAAGGTCCCATCTGGCTTGTAACAGGCCGCGGGCTGTACTGTCTGGATTCCAGTTTGCAAGTTTTGGCTGGTATGCCTACGCCTGTCCGGGAACAGGTACTCACCTGCGGCTTCGCGTTGCCAAACGGCGAACTGTTATACGCCTGCTTCAAAGGCCTGTTCAGGGCGCAATACCACGACGGCAAAATTATCGCCTCCAAAGTGACCGGCGAGTTCGACAACCAGTTGATCAACATTGTTTATCAGGATCAAAACAACGCGATCTGGGGCGCCGGCGACGCCGGTGTCTTCCGGTTCGAACCCAAAACCCGGCGCGTCACCCTGCTCGATCATTCCGATAACGTACAGGGCTTCGGTTTTAACCCCGATGCCTGGTATCGCGACCGGGCCGGCCGGGTGTTCTTCGGGGGCACTTACGGCATCAACTATGTAATTCCCGAATCGTTTCGTGCCGGCGAGCGCCCGCTTTTTGTTTTTTTTCAAAAAATCAAAGTAAACGAAAACGACACCCTGGCCTATTCCTTCAACGAACCGCTCCGACTTCATGCCGATCAAAAATCGATTGAAATCGAATTCGCGGCGCCCTACTTTAACAATCCTGATAAAATCAAATTCCGGTACCTGCTCGAAGGTTTCGATGCCGGGTGGAAATCGCTGGGCAACAACAACAGGCTCCGCCTGACCTCGCTTCCCGGCGGAGATTATAGGCTCCGGCTTCAGGCCAGTGTGAACGGGGTGGACTGGGTGGAGGCAACCAACGTCTTTGCCTTCAGTGTGGATGCGCCCTTTTGGCAAAAAAACTGGTTCTACCTGTTGGGCTTGCTACTCACGTCGGGTACGGTTTATTGGTTTGTGCGCAGCCGCAATCAAAAATTCCGGGAGAAGCAGGAAGAACTGGAGGCAGAACAAGCCATCAACTACTTTGCTACCAGCATGTATGAACGCGCAACCGTGGATGAAATCCTGTGGGATGTCGCCCGCAACTGCATCGGGAGACTGCACTTCGAAGATTGCGTGATCTATTTGATCGACGAGCAAAGGCAGGTGCTGGTACAAAAAGCCGCGCATGGGCCAAAAAGCCCGCGCCAGTTTGAGATTGCCGCGCCTATCGAAATTCCGGTCGGCAAAGGAATTGTGGGCAGCGTGGCCGCCGGCGGACAGCCCGAACTGATCGGCGACACCCGGCTCGATCCGCGTTATATCGTCGACGATCAGCCCAGGCTTTCGGAAATCGCCGTTCCGATTCGTTCCGATGGCGGTGTGCTGGGCGTGATCGACTGCGAACATTCAAAAGCCGGCTTTTTCACCGCCAAACATTTATCTATCCTGACCACCATCGCGTCGCTCTGCGCCAATAAGATCACCCGCGCCCGCGCCGAAGCGGAAAAAGAAGCAGCCAAACAGGTGCTGGACGATACCCGGCAAAAAATGCGCGAAGTGGAAATGCAGGCGCTGCGCGCCCAAATGAACCCGCATTTTATATTCAATTGTCTGAATTCGATCAACAGATACATTGTTAAAAGCGATCAGGCCACGGCTTCGCTGTACCTGACGCGTTTTGCCAAACTGATCCGGCTGATCCTTGATAATTCCAACAACAAAAACGTAGTTTTATCCAATGAATTGGAAGCCCTTCGCCTGTATATTGAAATGGAGTCGCTGCGGTTCTCCCAAAAATTCACTTATGACATCATCGTGGAAAACAATGTGAATCCCGACAGCATAGAAGTGCCGCCGCTCATCATTCAGCCATTTGTCGAAAACGCAATTTGGCATGGTCTGCTACATAAAACCGAGGCAGGGCGCCTGCGCATACACCTGCAAATGGCCGGGGAAAACATGTTGCAGTGCACCGTGGAAGACAACGGCATCGGACGGCAGAAAGCCCGCGATCTGAAAAGCAAAAGCGCCACCACCCGCAAATCGCTGGGTATGCAACTGACCGAAGACCGGCTTTCTTTGTTGAATAAACATGCGCAACTTAACTCCAGTATTGAGATCATCGATCTCGCCGGGCCGGACCAGGAAGCGGCCGGCACCAGGGTGATCCTGAATATTCCTGTTTGACCCCCACATCCAATTCTAACTGTTTCAAACTGCAAAAATGATCCGTTGCGTAATCATCGACGACGAAAACAACAGCCTCGAAATGATGGAATGGCTCCTGGCCACCTACTGCCCCCAGGTTTCCGTCATGGCTATGTGTAATTCGGGCACGCTGGGCATAGAGGCCATACGCCGCCACCAGCCCGAAGTGGTATTTCTCGACATTGAAATGCCCCACATGAACGGGTTCGATATGCTGGAGCAATTCGATAAACTGAACTTCGACGTGGTTTTTTGCACGGCGTATGATCAGTTTGCCATCAAAGCCTTTAAATACAGCGCCCTGAACTACCTGCTCAAACCGGTGGATCCGGAAGACCTGCAAGAAACCATCCGGCGTATAGAAAATAAACAGACTACCCCAAGCCGCGAACAAATCGATCTGTTGTTGCAGCAATTGAGGCAGGTAAATAAACCGGCTGCCTCCCGTATTGCGCTTACGACCAACGACGGCATGATCTTCGTGCCTACGGGGGATATACTATACTGTGAAGCGGAAAGCAATTACACCAGGGTGGCGCTGAACAACGGCAAAAAAATGATCGTAGCCAAGGTGTTGAAAGAAATTGACGAAACCCTTTCCGGAGGTGATTTCTTCCGGATACACAATTCGTTCCTGATCAACATCAACCACATCAAAAAATACGTGCGCGGCGACGGCGGCTACGTGGTAATGGACGATGATATGACCATCAGCATTTCCCGCTCGCGCCGACAGGCTTTTATGGAGATGTTTTCCAGGTTTTAATTTGTTGATTCGAGCGAAGCAAGCGCTGGCCACTCGAATCAACAAATCAACAAATCAACAAACCGCCAACTCACGCCAGGGCACATACTGAATGCCGGCCTGAAAATCACGGTTCAACAGCCCGGTAATGGCCTGAAAAACATGGTTGTCCCGGAGAAAGTCTGCATCGTCCAGTTCCAGCACCACCACCGGCGTTTCCGATTCCCGTTTAAAATGGTCGAGGTAAGCATTTTGGAGTTCTTCCAGGTACTCGCCGGTGATCAGGCGTTCCATGTCGCGGCCGCGCTGCCGGATTTGATGCAACAACACATCCACCGGCCTGTGCAGGTAAAGGAGCAGATCAGGTTTGGGGAAAGTAGCATTAAGTACGGAAAAAAGGCGTTGAAACAGCCGGAATTCCTCCTCGCTCAGGTTGTTTTTGGCAAAAAGCAGGGTTTTTACAAAAAAATAGTCGGCCACCGTAAAAGAGCGAAACAGGTCGGGTTGCGCAAAATGCTCCAGCAACTGTTTGTGCCGCTCTGTCATAAAAAACAACTCTACCGGGAAGGCATACCGCTCCGGGTGTTCATAAAAATAGGGCAAAAAAGGATTGTCGGTAAACTGCTCCAACACCAATGCACAGCCATACCGCTCTGCCAGCAGGTGGCACAATGTCGTTTTACCTGCGCCGATATTGCCTTCGATGGCGATGAAAGGGTATTTCATGAGACGGTGGACGGTGGACGGTGGACGGTAGACGGTGGCGCACCGAAATTACAACATAACGACCTCCGACTGGTCGTCACAAGCCATATAAAGTTCGTCGATAGCTTGTTTAAGAACGGGGTGTTCCAGTTCGGGGGCGATTTCCATTAAAGGTACGAGCACGAAGGCGCGTTTGTGCAACTCCGGGTGCGGGATTTCAAGCCCTTTATCCCGGATAATACGTTTGCCGTAGAACAAAATATCGACATCGATAATGCGCGGCCCCCACTTTTCCTTGCGGGTGCGGCCCATTTCCCGTTCCACTTTATTGGCAGCATCCAGCAATCCCCTCGGATCGAGGGTGGTATTCACCATAATCACTTGATTGAGAAAGGCTTCCTGATCCGGATTCCCCCAAGGTTGCGTTTCGTATACATGACTCTGTTTGGCAATTTTTCCGATCAGGCGGGAAATCAATGCCGCCGCTGTTTTCAGGTTTCCGGCCCGGTCGCCCTGGTTGCTTCCCAAACCCAGGTAAACATTAATATATTTTTTAACAAAAGAGGGCTGCATGCGTCTGGTTGATTTAATCATAACATTCAGGCAATAGGCGCCCGAATGGCTGCAAAGGTAATAAAACAACGCACTGCGCCGAACCACGATCAGCGTTCCCAACAACCAACGGGCAGTTTAAACCACGGTGATCAGCACCGGTTGGGCTTCGATCATAAATCCAAAAGACTCCAAAGAGTAGCCTTCCGCCGCCGCGGCATGCTGAAAATCAGTTTCGTGGCCTGGCGTCACGGCTACCAGCAGTCCGCCACTCGTTTGAGGATCAGCCAGGATTGAACGTTGCTCTTCCGTAGCGCCGGCAATTTTATGGCCGTAGCTGTCCCAGTTGCGGTTGGTGCCTCCGGGTATACATTTTCTGTCCAGGTAATATTGCAGCATAGCCCGGTCGATCACCGGCGTCTGGTCAAAATGGATCACGGCGCTGGTTTGGCTGGCTTCGCACATCTCCGACAAATGGCCCAACAATCCGAATCCTGTCACGTCGGTCATGGCCTGCACATAAGGCAGCTTTCCGAAGCGTTCGCCGATCCGGTTGAGTTTTTTCATGCTTTGGGGCGCCACATCGGCGTGTTCGGGCAGTAAAACGCCTTTTTTTTGCGCGGTAGTCAGGATGCCTACGCCGATTGGTTTGGTCAGAAAAAGTTTGGCGCCGGGCGTGGCGCCGCCATTTTTTTTCAGGTGCGCAATGGACACCCGCCCGGTAACGGCCAGCCCGAAAATGGGCTCCGGGCTGTCGATACTGTGGCCGCCGGCCAGCGGAATGCCCGCTTCCGTGCAAGCTTTGCGGCTGCCTTCCACCACCAGGTTGGCTACTTCGGCCGGCAGGGTATTGATCGGCCACCCGAGTACGGCTATGGCTACCAGCGGTGTTCCGCCCATCGCGTAAACGTCGCTGATGGCATTCACGGAGGCGATCCGGCCAAAGTCTTCCGGATCATCCACGATGGGCATAAAAAAATCGGTGGTGCTGACCAGCGCCGTTCCGTCGCCCAGATCGTACACGGCGGCGTCATCCCGCTCTTCGTTGCCCACCAGCAGTCTGGGAAAATGTGGCTGCGGCTCGCCGCCGGATTTTAAAATGTGATCCAGCACTCTTGGCGCTATCTTACAACCACAACCAGCGCCGTGCGAATATTGAGTTAACTTATACTGCGTCATAATCTAAACCTTCTAAACCTTCTAAACCTTCTAAACCTTCTAAACCTTCTAAACCTT
>CALEYM010000134.1 GCA_937926185.1 uncultured Bacteroidota bacterium
TATCCTTTGGGAAAACCGCGCCCAGGTGGGACTCAACTATTCATTGAGCTATTCGCAGGTAGATCAAAACTATTCGCCCGCCCTGGGATTTGAAGCAAGGGGCGATTTTAAAGCGATGGGCGACCGCATTTCCTACGGGTGGTTCACCCCTAAAAGCAAGTCGCTGCGGTACATGAGAGCCGACCTGAACGCCACTGCTTATTTTTCAAACAGTACGAACCGGCTGGAAAGCTTTCTGCTTGCGCCCGCATTTTATATGGAATGGAAAAAGAACAGTTATATCGAACTGTCGTTCAACCGTTTTTACGATAAAGTGCAAAATGCGTTCGAACTTTCAAAAAAGAATACCATTGCCGCGGACAAATACGTAAACAGCGATATTTCACTCGCCTGCCAGACGCCTTCCGTTCATTTTCTCAATACAACGTTCAACGTCACCGCCGGTACTTTTTACGGAGGCAGACGTTTTTCCGGCGGGATAACGCCCAATTATACCATTTCAAAGTATCTGACCCTGAGCGGGTTTTACCAGTACAATCATGTTTCTTTCACAAACGCGCCCGATTACGTAGCGCATGTCGCACGCCTGAAAATTGCCGTCTCTTTGAATGTCAAATTGAGTATGAATGCCTTTGTTCAGGTCAATTCCTTAAACAAAGTGAGCGCGATCAATTTCAGGCTCCGGTACAACAGCAAAGACGGAAACGATTTTTACTTCGTGTACAACGAAATTCTAAACAACAAAGGCAAGGCAGACCCTTTCCTGCCGGTTTCCGACTCCCGGGCGCTCATGCTGAAATTTGTACATACCTTTCATGTAAGCCAATAAGGGGCACAACAAAATAGAAAAAAGCCGCCCCGCGGTTCCACCTGCAGAGCGGCCTCCTTTGCCAATCAAACCATTTTTATTGGGGGGATACGGTGCCGGAACGATTATTTCCGTGTCACTAACAGACTTTTCACGTTTTCACCCACCTTTTTGCCCTGTATGTTACCGGTTTCGATAGAAAGACGATAGTGTATGCCGCCGTACAATCGGGAGATACCGGCCTCCTTACCGGCCGCCTCAAATCCGGTGAACGTTCGGGGGCTCATCCCCAACACGTCATAGGTGTGGTCGGTGAAGCTGAAATTCGGGCCGAAAACAGATTCGAGGGCGTACCCCGCGGCCGCGGAGAGCGTGCCATGCGCGGCCGAATATTCCGGGTGTGGCGGCGTGGAAATGAGGGGATTCCAATCGCTGAAGCCTATATGTTTCCGGATATACGTAACGGGGCGCAGGAGGTGATAGGTATACTTTGTTTTCCAGCAACTGATGGTCGCGTCGTGCATGCTGATGCCGAGGCGCAGGTAGGCGTCGGCCGCTTTCATCAGCCCCGGATCTTTCTTTTCCAGCGCCTGCCCCAGAATACTGAACCAGTGACCGAATGCGGATACATATTGGCCGTTAGGCGCATCATCCCAGAAGCGTGCAATCGCTTTTTGTTCCTCCGTCAGGGATTGGGACACATCATACACTTCCTTTGCCATGTTATGGAACGGCGTGCCGGCAACAGTTGAAAACGGGATCGGGGCAGCAGGGATCGTATTCGCGATACTGCCTGACAATATGGTCCGGTTATTGCCCCAGCCCGGCACGTTGGCCGGCGCAGGTCCGGTAGGCTCCCAGTAGCCTTCACCCAGGGGGGTATAAGGAATATTGGCATTGCCTGCGCCGTCCTGTTTGCTCCATTCGATCACCGCATGGGCTACCTGTTTTCCAAACTGGACCGCGGCATCCAGGTTGTCGGCCGGGGTCGCCTCCTTTTCATATCTGGCAAGCCAGGCGGCTTCGAGCGAATCGATGCGCTGAACGTTCTCAGGTTTGGCAGAGTAAAAAAAGCGCAGCATTTCGGCCATGGCCGCGTTGGCAGAGACGGGCCAGAATAAAGGTTTGCCTTGGGGAGGTTCTGGCATTTGGGTCGTTCCGTTCAGGTTCGCGGCAATACTTTTGTACTGCTTGTCGCCCGGTACCAGCGCCTCGTACACGGCCACGCCGGTGTAGGCAAAGTGACGCGAATACGCCACGTGAGTGACGCCCGACGTGTTTTTGATTACCTGCAGTTGCAGGCCAATCCAGTCCCGGATCAAGGTCGATTTTTGATGTTTCAGGACAGAGAACTGATCCGGGTCTTCCGTTTTTCCACAGGAGAAAGCGGCAAGCATGACAGCCAAAACGATTAAAAGATTTCTTTTCATCATTTGTTAATTTGAAAGTGTTTATGTGAAAAATGAATTAACGGGCACAAAGGTGCAGGCCCGCGGCGGGGCGGGATTTTGCTGAAAAGTCCAGAAGATTTACTTTGAAGTCCAAATGGAAGATCGCCACTCAAATTTTAATTAATTTTGACACCGCGAAAACCTGCCATTATGAAATATTACCTCTGCATCGTAGTATTATCAGTGTTTATCTTTGCCGCCATCC